>CAZEIY010000340.1:3214-5008 GCA_964512375.1 uncultured Rickettsiales bacterium
CAACGATGCGCTGGCGGCGGTCAGCCCGAGTGCCGTGGAGCTGTGCGATGGCATCGACAACGACTGCGACCAGCAGACTGACGAGGCCGGAGCAATAGGTTCTACCCCCTGGTACGCAGACGGCGACGGCGACGGCTTCGGCGCGGGGACGGCGAACATTGCATGCGGCCCTGCAACCGGAGAGGTCGACAACGATGACGACTGCGATGACGACCCCACCACGGGGGGCGACAATTTCCCAGGTAACCCCGAGACCTGTGACGGAGCCGACAACAACTGCGACGGCAACTCTGATGAGGGGGCACCCGCCAACGCGAGCACCTGGTATGCCGATCTGGATGGCGATGGCGCAGGCGGCACCTTGATTAGCCAGATCGCGTGCAGTCAGCCTGCTGGTTTTGTCGCTCTTGTCGATGCGGATGATTGCGACGATCTTGACGCCACCGCTTTTCCTGGCGGCGTAGAGGTCTGCGATGGCGCTGACAATAACTGTGCGGGAGGTGTGGATGAGGGGGTGACGACTACCTTCTTCCTCGACTCTGATGGTGACGGCTATGGCGATCCTGGCAGCAGTTCCGTTGGCTGCTTTCAGCCACCGGGCTACAGCAGCAATAGTGATGACTGCGATGATGGCAGCACCGCCGTGTCACCCGGCAACCTTGAGGTTTGCGACAGCCTCGACAATGACTGCAACGACCTTGTCGATGACAATGCCCTTGATGCCCAGTCCTGGTATCTCGACAGTGACACCGATGGCTATGGTGCTGGCCACACGGCGACCATCGCATGCATTCAGCCTAGTGGCACTGTCGCCAATGATCAGGATTGCGATGACGACCCCGCCTCAGGTGGCAACAACTATCCAACCAATTCAGAGACCTGCGATGGCCTCGACAACGACTGCAACCTCATCGTCGATGTGGGCTTTGATGACGACAGCGATGGCGTCACAACCTGCGGTGCTGATGGCACCGATAACACCTCAGATGACGACTGTGACGACAATGACGGGAGCAACTCCCCGAACATTGTGGAGAGCTGCGATGGCGCCGACAACGACTGCGACACGCTGGTCGATGAAGATCTGTTAGGTGCTTCTCAGGCCTGTGCCGGTCAGTCGTGTCTTGCGATCCTGACCGCATCTGGTGGCTCGGCTGCCGACGGCACCTATTTCATCGATCCCGACGGCATCGGCATCGGGGAACTCGCTCAGGCGCTCCCGTGTGACATGAGTAACGGTGGATGGACTGAGATCGAGGAGACCACTGATTTCTCCTATCAGCCCTACAGCGAGACGGAATCTACTGAGCTGTACGCCTACGTCGTAAGCTTCGAGTTCATCGATGAACTCAAGGCGGTTTCTACTGAAGCGAGCCAGGCTTGGGCCTGTCATACGCTTCGCGTGCATCAAGGTTCTACGGTGTCCAACTGGGTGGTCTTTGATAATGGGCCCAGTGGCCAGTTCGGTGATTGCCTGTCTCCAAACAACAACGATGAGCGCTCAAGCTCTGGTGTGGTTACCGATTTCGCACAGCTACCGGCACGAGAGTGGCACCCAGAGGACTGTGGTGACAGTAATGAGGCCTGCCAACACAACTTTGAGAATTTGTTTCTGCGTTAAAGTGCTGGTCTCCGGGCTTCCCAGCCTCAAGCGCATGGCGCGCAAGCCGGTTCCCTTTAGCAACACCGCCGCCAACTTCCAGGCTGTCAGCCTGGAGCTGTCAGGCTCCAGCTATACGCCCAGATACGCACGAGACGAAGCCGAAGGACTCGGCAAGGGGTTGCTCCTGGCCG
>CAZEIY010000341.1:0-5004 GCA_964512375.1 uncultured Rickettsiales bacterium
GATTCCAGTCCACTGAACTCAGGTTCGACAAGTCGTCGAGGTTGCTCAGGGAGTCATTGTCGATGATAGACAAACGTCCCGTCGAAGTGACGCCGGAGAGCCCACTCAGGGAGTCCAGAATAGCGTTCCCCTCAATGACCAGATTCCAGTCCACTGAACTCAGGTTCGACAAGTCGTCGAGGTTGCTCAGGGAGTCATTGTCGATGATAGACAAACGTCCCGTCGAAGTGACGCCGGAGAGCCCACTCAGGGAGTCCAGAATAGCGTTCCCCTCAATGACCAGATTCCAGTCCACTGAACTCAGGTTCGACAAGTCGTCGAGGTTGCTCAGGGAGTCGTTGTCGATGATGGATAGGTACTCCACCGAAGTGATACTCGAGAGGCCACTTAGGGAGTCCAGAATAGCGTTCCCCTGAATGACCACATTCCCGGTCAACGAACTCAGGTTCGACAAGTCGTCGAGGTTGCTCAGGGAGTCGTTGTCGATGATGGATAGGTTGCCCGCCGAAGTGATACTCGAGAGGCCACTTAGGGAGTCCAGAACAGCGTTCTCCTCAATGACCAGATCCGAGGCCACTGAACTCACGTTCGAAAGCCCATCGACATTGGTCAGAACAGCGTTCCCCTCAATGACCAGAGTCAAGAACACTGAGCTCAGGTTCGACAAGTCGTCCAGGTGGGGCAGGGAATCGTTGTCGATGATGGATAGGTTGCCCACCGAAGTGATACTCGAGAGCCCACTTAGAGAGTCCAGAACAGCGTTCCCCTCAATGACTAGAATCCTGGCCAGCGAACTCAGGTTCGAGAGCCCGTCCACATTGCTCAGGGAGTCGTTGTCGATGATGGATAGGTACTCCACCGAAGCGAGGCCCGACAGCCCAACCACGCTGGTGAGGGAATCGTTGCTCCAGATGCGCAGGTCGCCCCCCACCGAACTGATACCCACGAGTCCGTCCAGGTGGGTGATAGAGAAGTTGCCTGAAACGGTCAGGTTCCCACTCACCGAGGTGAGGCTCGAGAGGCCGTCTATGTCGACAAGGGCGTCGTTGTTTTCGATGGTCAGGTCGTCGTACAGGGAGGCACCCAGTGAACTCAGGCTCGACAGCCCGTCCACCTCAACCAGAGAATCGTTCTCGTCGATAGACAGCGCGCCCCCCACTGAACTCAGGCTCGACAGCCCGTCCAGGTGGGTGATAGAGAAGTTGCCTGAAACGGTCAGGTTCCCACTCACCGAGGTGAGGCTCGAGAGGCCGTCTATGTCGACAAGGGCGTCGTTGTTTTCGATGGTCAGGTCGTCGTACAGGGAGGCACCCAGTGAAGTCAGGCTCGACAGCCCGTCCACGTCAACCAGAGAATCGTTCTCGTCGATAGACAGCGCGCCCCCCAGTGAAGTCAGGCTCGACAGCCCGTCGATGTCGCTCAGGGCAGCATTGTCGCGGATGATCAGGCTGTTCCCGCTGTACCAGCCAGGCGGGGGCGTCGCTCCCACGGTTGTGAGGCTGACCAGTCCATCCAGGTCCGTCAGGGCGTCGTTGCCTTCGATGGTCACGGCGCCACCCACAGAAGAGAGGCCCGATAAGCCGGCAAGATCAGCCAGGTAGCTATTGTCGCTGATGGTCAGATGCCCCAGCACCGTCGTGAGGCTGGCGAGGCTATTGAGGTTGGTCAAGAACGTCTCTGAGATGACCAGGTCACCGGTAACGATCTCGCACCCAGCGGCCGCTACGGCAAGCACACCGCCGCTACCCGTGCAGGTGACTGGCGGGGCTGAATCGTCGTCGTCGCCCGCAGAGTCGTCATCATCATCGTCGCCCGCAGAGTCGTCATCACCTGTGTCGTCGTCACCTGCTACGTCATCGTCGCCGAAGTCATCATCGTCGCCGGTACAGTTGCCTCCGGCCAGCTCGTAGTCGATCGTGACCTCGTCGCCGGCGGACACCGAGAAGGCATCGAAGACCACCGCGTTCTCCACGGCATCCCAGTGCCAGCCGCTGCTCACGGGCACCCCGTTCACCACCACAACAATAAAGGCCCCATCCGCCGGTTCGTCGAGGTACACGATTCCCGAATGTTCGACACTGGCCCACGACCCGAGGGCCGTCATGTAGCCGCTCCAGTCGGCGGCGCAGAGGCTCAGCGAGAGCCCGCCGGTCGCCGCGGAAGCAGCTATGTAGTTGCCGGCGCCATGGGCGAGCCCCCCAGGACCACTGCAGCCACTCATCCCGCCGCTGATGTCCGACAGGGAAACCATGGCAGCCTGGTCCTTGAGGGCTTGAAAGTCCGTAATCCAGTCGGAAACACTACCTGGACTCTGGTCTTGCTCGTTAGAGACGAAGACCACGCGGAGGTCAGCGGCAGAGCGAAGGAAGCCCGAGTTCAATGTGTCACTCAAGGGGGGCGTGAGCGCGGCGTATCCGAAGTAGAAGCCCTGCTCCACTGCGCTACCACTGGTGCCGACGGCAGTGTAGACACTGAACTGAACGCCCTGGTCGGCACTGTTGGGAATGATGATTGGCGGTACACCTCTGAGGTTGCCGTTGTCCGTTGTCACGACACCCACCTGGTAGTCGGTGTATCCGGCATCCAGCGCATCGAAGAGGAAAGGAGCTGAAGTTCCGAGTCTGGCCTGGCTGCTAGCCATCGAGGCGGAGTTGTCGACCACGAAAAGCAGGTCGACCTGGCCCTCTAGAACCTGGGTCTCGCTGCGAGTAGCCGGGATGCACCCAGACTCAGCGGAGTCATCATCGCCGGAGGAGTCATCGTCGTCGCCGGAGGAGTCATCGTCGGCGGAGGGGTCATCGTCGTCGCCGGAGGGGTCATCGTCGTCGCCGGAGGAGTCATCGTCGTCGCCGGAGGAGTCATCATCGTCGCCGGAGGAGTCATCGTCGTCGCCGGAGGAGTCATCGTCATCCCCGGTGTCGTCATCCCCGGTGTCGTCATCCCCGGTGTCGTCATCGCCGGTGTCGTCATCACTGCCACATGCTGCGTCAACTGCACAACTGTCGTCAGCGCAGTCAACTGCACCGTCCTGGTCGTTGTCGACGCCGTCGGAACACTCACCCGCTTCGTCACCCTCGACAGGGACGTTGTCATCACAACCCGCCAGCAGTCCCAGCAATACAACGAGAAGCACTACGGACCGCAACTTCTCAAACTTCATGACGACCTCCAGGCAGCAAGCCTAGCGCAGCGCCGGGGGGGCCCAACTGGGATGGACGCAGCTTAGTCTGTGGCGGCGGCCGAATCGTCGTCATCGCCTGCCGAGTCGTCGTCATCACCTGCGGCACTATCGACGCATTCGTCGAAGGCATCAGGCAAGCAGAAGTTGAGACACGAGGGCCCCTCCCCAAGGTAGGCATTGCATTGCAGAAAGTCCTCGCTAGACCACGGCGAGAGCACGGCCGAGCCCCAGCCCGCCGAGAGGCCCGGCGCCGTGTAGTCCAACTCCCCCAGCGAGAAGCTACCTGAGAGGCGGAAGCTCTCCATCTGCGTGCCGCTGAAGTTCGTCGGCCACCCCTGCGCCCACCGGTTTCTGGGCAGGACTTCCAATTCTCCGCTTCCCAAGCTCTCACCGCCTGCGGCAAAGCTGTAGCTCTGTTTGTCCTCGGAGATCGTCAGGATCAAATCGGCGGGCAGCTGGGGAACCTCGCCTGATTCGCTGAGCGAAGTAGCGAACAGATATTCGCCCGGTTCCAGGAACAGCAGGTCATCAGTGAAACAACCCGACGTACTGACAACAACGAGACTCAGAAAGGTCAGGATTAACGAGGTCTGGATCTGGTGCTGAAATCTCATGGCGCTCCCTACCTGCACTGTGCCTCGCTTTGATACTAGACGCGTCTCACCCTGACCAGCGCTGAAGACAGTTTGGGGGGTATGCGCCAAGCAGAGCGCGGGCCTGGATTCGTGGCGACACGGCTCGTCCCGAATATCGATGAGCCGCGAACCCGGCTGGTCACTCGGTTCTTGCCCCTGTCCATCCGACAATGTGAGACGCCTGCAGAGCCAGCAGAGACCGGCTAGGTGTTCGCCGGCTTCACGGTAGTATCCAGTCGATGCCCCCTCCCCCTACTGGCATAGTCACCCTGGTTTTCACCGACATCCAGGGTTCGACTGCACTGTGGGAGCACTTTGGGGAGGACTTCAAGGCCCTCCTGGATCTCCACGATGGGGTCTTCCGCCGAGCAATCGATAGGCACGGGGGATACGAGGTAAAGACCGAGGGAGACGCCTTCATGGTCGCGTTCGGTGATGCGCTGGGCGGCTTGCGTTTCTGCCTCGACATCCAAGAGCGCCTGCACCTTGCCGACTGGCCAGAGACTCTGTTGAACGACGAGAGCATCGCGCACATCGTCGGCCTGTCGGGAGACCCAGCCTTCCGCGGTCTGAGGGTACGTATGGGTCTCCATACCGGCGTGCCCAAGTGCGAACTCAACCCAATTACCTCTCGAATGGACTACTTCGGTCCGATGGTCAACCGCGCTGCCCGAATCGCCGGAGCAGGGCACGGCGGCCAGATACTGGTCAGCGAAAAAACCTGGACCGAACTGCCAACCTCCCTGAAAGGGATGGCAGTTGTCGACCTGGGCGAGCACGAACTCCGGGGACTGCAACGACGGGAGCACATTCGGCAGGTAATTCCTGTGTCGCTGGAGAATCGGTGCTTCCCGCGCATCAAGACCGTCGACCGCCTCAGAACCAACCTTCCCAGCCGACTCGACTCCTTCATCGGACGCGAGGCCGAGCTGGCGCAGATTGCTGACCTTTTGATCGCCGGTAAGACTCGCCTCCTGACCTTGTTGGGCACAGGAGGTACGGGCAAGACTCGCCTGGCTGAGTACTTCGCAGATCGACACCTCGAGGACTTCCCGGGGGGAACGTGGTTCTGTGACCTGAGCGAGACCCGCTCCCTAGACAGTATCTACTCGGCGGTTGGACGAGCTTTCAACGTTCTCCTGACGAACCAGGACCCACACACGCAGCTCGGTAATGCCATCCTGGGCC
>CAZEIY010000342.1:0-5000 GCA_964512375.1 uncultured Rickettsiales bacterium
GCTTCACCACTTCCGCCGGCGCCGTAGACGTCCACACAGAAAGCGTTCGATGCATCAACGAAGCCGTCGCCGTCGAGGTCGAAGTCTTCGTCCACGCCATTGTCCCCTGGGCCGCACGTCGTGCCGTCGTTGTTGCTGTCGCTTGAGCAATCGCAGTCGTTGTCGATGCCGTCGCAGATCTCTTTGGCGTCGGGATTGATAAAGGGATCCGTGTTGTCACAGTCCCCCTCACAGAAGCTCCATTCGTCGTTGTCGGCATCGAAGCCTTCGTCGACGTTGCCATCGCAGTTGTTGTCGGCGAAGTCGCATGACTCGGCACGGCCAGGAAAGGCGTCCTCATCGGTATCGTCGCAGTCATCGCCACCGCAGGCTGCGTCGATATAGGTGTCTCCATCGATGTCAACGTCATCTACTGCACCGTTGCAGTCCGTGTCCTGTCCGTCGCAGGCCTCGGGTACATCGGGGTGCACGGCAGCGTTGTTGTCGTCGCAGTCGATGAGGTCTGGGATGTCGCAGGTACGATAGGTGTCCCCATCCTCGTCCACACCTTCGTCGATCACATTGTCGTGGTCGTTGTCTATGAGGTCGCCACAGATCTCAGTGCCGATGCCCTCGTCACATGCGGTGGGCAACACAGTGATGAGCGAAGCGACTAGCAGAAGGGCCAGGGGAACTCTTGTGAACAGGGACATGGGAGCCTCTCCGGTAGGTTCAGGAAGCTACTGTACACGGCCAGGGGGGCGGTGGCAGCACCCGTCGCACTGGCCGCCAGATCATGTTGTCCCTGGGTCTCTAGTAGATACGTGTCAGGCCAGCCCCCGGGTAGTAGTGGCCGAGGATGTCCTGGTAGTCGTGATCTGAAGCAGCCATTGTGCGAGCACCCCACTGGCACATTCCGACTCCGTGGCCAGCTCCGCGGCCACTGATCTCAAAGCCGTTGCCTTCGACCTTGCTCTCGAAGCGTGTGCTCCGCACTCGATTCCAGCCGAGCAGCTCGCGGAAGCGATTTCCACGCAAGCGGATGGCACCCTGGTCGGTAACCAGATCCAGCAGCGAGACCCGGCCTGAGAGGCTTCGCTCCCGAATGTGCAGCCCGGTGACCTGGGTGACCTTCTCTCCGTTGCTCTTCAGAGCCTCCAACAACTCATCGGGGCTGATGTTGGCCGTCCAGAGCTTTCGCCCCACCTGCCCGCAGAACCCACACTTCACGCTGGCATTACCGTTGCTGGTTCGCTCCGGCCAGACGTTGTCGGGCACCTCGGTCTGACCGGCACAGGCCGAGTGGTACCAGGCCGATACGAGGTGTCCCCCCCGGCTCAGCACTTCTCCGTGGGTGGTGGTCACTGCGGCTCTTGAGCTGGAATCAGCGGGTCGTCCCGAGTAGACCTGATCATCGACCGTAGATTCCAGGTCATATGACTTTGTCGAGTTGTTCTGCTGCATGATTGCGTAGGTTCGCGCTGCGACAGCCTGAGCTTTTTTTGCCTCTAGCCCCCAGGAGGCCGGAAGTTCTGAAGCCACCACCCCTTGTACGTAGCGCTCGAGTTCAACTTCGTTGACCAGGAGGAGTCGCCCATCTTCTTCGTGTAGTTCGAGGATGCCCGGATACTCCTTCTTACCGATTCGAATGGGGCCAACACGGTTCTCGATGCGGGAGCCCTTGGGAATAATGCCGACACCCTCCACCCATACCCCGTCCTTGCGGGGCTTGATCAGAGCGCGCCCACGGGGCATGGGGATGGCCTGATTGGGTCCCTGATGGATGTTCAAGCCCTCACCTTCCAGCGTGATGGAGCCGGATGTTCGCAGCAGAGCGACGCGTATCACTGGGATCTTTTCGCTCAGTACGGGCAGGTTCAGGCCCGTCATCGATGGGTCATCTTCTGCCTTGCTTGCAGCCGGGACCTCGGTGGGGCTGGAGAGTTGGGCTCGTGAGCGCTGCTTGAGTGATGTCAGCTCACCGCGCAGGTCTTCGACCTCTTCTCTCAGTTCGAGATAATCGTCTCGAACCTGAGTCTGGTCCGAGAGGACCCAGTACCCGGCGAACAGTCCGGTAGCGATCAGGAGCCCAAGAACAAAGCAGGTGAAAAGCACCAGAAATACTCGGGACGGATGGACGGCAAAGCGTCGCTCCTTGCCGCCCTTGGCGCGCGGAATTACGACGAATGGGACCGGCCCCGCGGGGCGGCTACGTCGCTCGCTGCCGCGGCTCTTTAAGTCCGGCGGTGGACCGGAGTGCACATTACGGTTTGGACGAGGCGATGGGTCAGGCATCGGGGTCTGCTTCGATCCTGAGTGGGGGGATACGCGAAGACGAACTGCTCAGCATTATAGACATCAACAGGGTGCTGCGTTCTTGCCGCTACCGCTTGCGCCGGAACAGCTTGAACACGCCCTTTTCCTCGTCGGGCACAGGAGCTCTACGAGCTGTGTAGAGCTTGCCCGTGGCGTTGTCGAAGCGAGCTGTCGGCGCCTTGGTTGGGCGCGCACCAGCCGGTGGCGGGTGGCGTGGGAGAGGGTTCGTCTGTCGAACGGGTGTCGCAGACTGGGGACGTACCGGCTTTGAATTCGACGTTGTTGAGGGAGCCTGGGGTCGGGAAGCGGCTGCCTTCCCTTCCCTTGGTGGAGTGGAGCGTGGGCTCGGGATGTCTGCAAAGGAGATCTCCGGGCCAGGTGAAGTCGGCGCAGCAGGTCGTGCCGTCTGGGTGAGTCCTCGGCGCAGCGCTTCGATCTGCTCGTCCTTTTCTTCGAGCTGGGCTTCGAGAGAACGGATGCGGCGCTGGGTCTCAGCATACCGGGCCTCGACCTGTTCGCGGATCTGCCGCTCTTTCTGAGAGACATCAGCTTCCTCGCCACGCTCACTTTTGGAGGCCTGCAGTGCCCGTTCGATATCCACCTGTTGTTCGCGCAGGTTTTGATTCACTTCGTTGGCACTATCAAGCTTGCGGTTTGTCTCTGCCAGGTGGGTTGCAGTGTCCTCCGCACGGGTCTGCTCAGCGAGATGAGCCTGCATCACGTCACGGAGTTCCTCGCGCAACAGCGCAAGTTGACCTTCAAGTTCAGTGGACTGGTGGCGACTCTCCTCAAGCGCCAGCTCGGTCTCCTCGGCTCGCTGGAGCGCGTCGTCTCGGGCCCTACCCACCTCTTCCGAGTGACCGATCAGCCCTTCCAGACGTGTGCTTAGCTGCTGCATCGATGTCTGGGAGCTCGCACGTTCGATGGTGAATTGCGCATCGAAGTCACGTTTGGCTTCGGCAAGAGCTGATTCTCGGGCCATCTGGCCCTCGATGCGAAGGCGCGCGACCTCCAGTTCGGCTGTGCTCATGGCCTCTTGTCGGCCCTGCATTTCCGTGTCCAGACGCTCTTGCCAGGTGTCTCGTTCGGCCTCAAGTCCCGCCCTCGCTTCGCTAACGCGGGCATCGGCATCCTGTCTTATGGCCTCCATCTGCTCAGACAAGACTGCGCGCTCACGGGTCAACTCAGAGGCCTCCCCGAGTAGGGCCTCGACCCTCTGGGACATCACATCGGCCGTCTCAGAACGCTTCAGGGTCAACTCTTGCGCTTCGGAGAGTTGTCTCTGCAGCTCGGTTCGTTCGGCCTCGACTTCCGTGAGCCGGTGTTCCAGGTCGCTCAGCCTCGTGATGGACTGACGAGCCATGTCTTCGGCCTCGTCGCCCCTTCGGCCGGCTTGTTGAGCGAACTCCTCAGCTTCCCGGGCTTGTTGTACTGCAGTTGTGGCAGCGGCGGCGCTGTCTGCAGCCTCCGTCAGGGCTGCCGCAACCTTTGCCAGGGCTTCGTTGACGGCGGTGTCAGCAAGGAGTCTGGTCTCGGCCATCTGCTCTTCGGCCTGCAGCGACCTTCGCTCGACTGTTGTCCGCGCATCTTCTTCGATCTGTGCAGCTCGCTGGAGAGCCTGCTCCGTCTCGATCTTGGCGCTCTCTTCGGCTTTGAGTGATTCCTGCGCTTTGCGCTCAAGATCCTCGAAGAGGGCTCTTGTCGTGTTCGTTTCTGACAGCGCCGCATCGCGAGCAGCGAGTGCCTCCTGCTCGCTGGCTCTGGATTGTTGTTCGGTGGCCTCTGCTGACATCCGGGCTGCCTGCGCTGCTTCAGCCTGCGCGGTCTTCTCCGCTGCAGTCTCCAAGCTGAGTGCGCGACTCTCTTCAGCCTTGTGGCGCGCTGCCTCAGCGCGGGTAGCTTCCTGTTGCGCCTGCTCAGCGTACTGAACGGCGCGGTCTGCCTGCTGTGACGATTCTCTGGCGTGCGCCTCTGCGCCTGCAGCCCTCGACTCCGCGTCCGCGGCCTCGCCCCGGGCGTCGGCTACCTTCAGTTCAAGGTTAGTGACCGTCAATTCGGCCTCGGCGAGTTGGCGAGATCGTTCGGCGAGTTCCGATTCAGTACTACTGACGTCGTCCTCGGCGCGGCGCAGGTCTTCCTCACGCTGGGCCAGGGTAGTGACCACATCGTTGAGTTGACGTCCAAGTTTCTGGACGGTCTGTTGCTCGGCTTCGACCTTCAGGCGCGCCTCTTCCAGTCTCGCCTTGAGATTGCTGACCTTTTCTTGCGTCGCTACAAGCTCAGTCTCGCGTTCCTCAATCCTGGCTCGGAGGATGACGGCTGCGTTTTCCTTTTCGTCAAGTTCGGCTTCGAGACCATTGATCTCCGTGCGCAGGTCGAGACTGACTACTCGCTCCCTGCGCAGTATCCGGTTCAATTCGTCGATGCGACCTTCGGCCTCAGCTCGCTCGTTCTGATTCGCGAACAGAGTCTCCTGGCGTTCCAGGGTGGTCTTGGCGAGGGTGGCCTGCTTCTCAGCGGCGAGGCGAGACTGTTGTTCTCCTACCAGGGACGTCTGCAACTCTGCGATGCGCTGGTCGCGGACTGATAGCTCCGCTTCTACGGCACGGAGGTTCGCCTGGACTTCATTCCGCTCCTCCTCGGCTCGCGTCGTGCGCTGGTCTGCGAGGGCGATCTGATGTTGAGCATCCCGGGTGTCTTCGCGG
>CAZEIY010000343.1:0-4990 GCA_964512375.1 uncultured Rickettsiales bacterium
GTTCACACTCATCAAGAGGTTCTCACGACGGACCTCGTTTTGTGAGGTCAATCGCATGCACTGGCGTTCGAGAAAGCAGTCGGGGTCGGAGTCGCCAGTGAAGCTACGTTCGTAGATCGGGGCTGTGGGTTGGACGGGAGTCTGGTCCGTTGCGACGATGAGCAGAACGTGTTCTGAGGTGCTCCAAGCACTCTGGTGGCCGACGGCGACGCCGAGCAGATCCGTGAGGGGGCGTTCGGGATGGTCGAGTTCGCTTACGTCCTCTTCGATGAGATTCTCTGGGATGAAGGAACGCTGCCCGAGAGCGCCATCCAATTCGATGACACTCATCTGGCCCTCGAAGTTACGCAAGGCATCGGCGAGGAGTTCATCGTCTTCGTTGGGCCACTCTCGGAACAGGAAGCGGTTCAGCTCGGACAGCTCGGTGGGAGCTTCTTGGATCGTGCAGGCGGACAGGCCCAGCACGACTACCATGCAGAGAGCGATGCCAACTCTCATTGCCGGCGCTCTCCCACCTGGAGGGTCTCGCTGAGGGTCTGCATGGCGAATGCTGTGGCGATGAGAGGGTCGTCTTCGTTGAGCAGCCGGTTCTTGTTGAGCCAGGAGCCCGCAGCTTGCTGTTCTTGAAGGATGGCCTCCACGAGTTGTTTGCGCCAACCGACGGGACCACCCAGGAGCGCGAACACTGTGGCGGCTCCCGCCCGATAGTAGTGCTTCATCCCCTCGGCGAGGGCTCGATTGAGGCCCGGATCGATACCTGGGTTGCGATCGACGATGTGGATGGAGTGGAGGTAGCGCAAGCTACGCTGCACCACAGGGTGCTGCCGGGGGTAGCCGAGCGCCCGAAGCGCCAGGAGACCATCACATGTAGCGGAGCCGTAGGGGCCGGGGCCGTCCAGCCCTTCGATACCCTTGTTCAGACGAGGGAGGACGGGACTCGAGAAGAAGCCTCCGCTCTTGACCATCGAGCGTAGGACGAACCGCCGCGCCGCTGCCATGGATTCAGACTCAAAGCTCGCTTGCGGGTTGGCCGTGCGGAGGGCCTCGAGCACGGTACGAGTCATGCTGAGGTCAACATGGCCTGACCGCGGTGGCAACAGGGGTTCCTCGGTGCCCATCCCCCAGCCGCCCTCGGCAGGATGCTCCGCCCATCCCTTTGCGGCCATGAATTGTTGTTCTTTGAGCCAGTCGGTCATCTTGCGCGAAGCGATCTCCCAGCGCTCGGGCTTCAGGCGGAGCGTGCAGCGGAGTGCCAGGGCCGTCGCATAGGATGGATAGTCTTCGACCCGGGTGCGAAATCCAAGGGCGCCAGAGGGCTCCTGTGCCTCGAGAATCCAGTGCTGCGCCGCCTGAACCTCGGAGTTCAGGAGACTGCGTAGCGATTGGGGGAGCCCGAGCAGCGTCCAGAGGACAAGGGGCGTCAGGGATTGGCCACCCCCCAGCACCGGGTAGGCTCGGCTTCGGAAGGAGCCGTCCTGCCCTTGTTGCAACCGGAGCCATCGCCATCCATTGCGGAGCCCGTTGTGGGCTCGCTGGTGCAACTCCGGGTCGAGGGAATCTTCCAGCAGCGGGGTTGCCGGTGGCAGGACCATGTCCGGACCGTCATAGGGAGGGGCCTCTTCCTTGCAGCCCGGAAGCAGCGGGACGATTGGTAGGGTGCTCAGCCAGGTGAGCACTGTGCGGCGACGAAGGACGACCATGTTGTGGCCCATACTGGCATGAATCGGAGCGATGTTCGGCGCCAGCCCGCACTCCTTGACCACGGCCTCCCAGGTGGGGAGGATGCGTGCAGTGTTCAAGTCGACCCTCCTGTCGTGTGTACTCCTCCTCTCTGCCTGTGGTCCGGACCAGGGTTCCTTTCCTGATCCTGGAGACTGGCCTGCGCTTGCTGGCCCAGGAGCGCCCAGGGGAACTTTCGGCGATGCTGCGCTCTGGAACAGTTGCTCCTATCTGGCCGGGGGCGTCGAGGACCTCGACTCGCACGGTTCGGTGACCATGTACGACGGCTACCTGGTGATGCCCTGGGCCCCCGAGGAGGGAGGCGGTGGGTTATCAAGCTTCTCCTTCTCGGACCCGTGCAGCCCCGAGAAGGTAGGGGAGCAGAGCGATTCTGGGATTCGCGAGACGCACGGTATCTCGCTGCGGCGGAGCGAAGAACAGGTCCTCGCCGCATTTGCGTATCACGGCGGCCCTTCGGGTGATGGGGCCACTGGGGGAGTACAGATCTGGGATGTCAGCGATCTGGAAGAGCCGCATGTGATCGGTCAGCTACCTCTGCCCGGATACAACTATCCCGACGGGACGTCTCGGGTCACTATTGCCACCGCCTGGCTCGGTGATCTGCTGCTTGTGGCGGGAGCCGACAACGGCTTGTATGTGGTCGATGCTTCGGAGCCGAGTGGGCTGGCCCTTGTAGGGCAACACGAGCTGGCATCGTCGATTCGCCTCGGCCGTGTTCATGTGCTCGGCAGCCTGGGCATGCTCTCGTCTCTGGAGGGCGCTCGGACTCTGCTGGTGGAGTTTGGTGAGGATGGCACGCCTGAGTTGCTGCCCGCGGGTGAGCTGGCGGTCCTGGATGCAGACGGTGTCGAGCGCGACTATTTCTTTGCTGAGTGGGTTGGAGACACTGCGCTCTTCGCCCGCAAGGAGAGCGGCGGCGGCTTCATAAGCTATCGCTTCGAGGCTCCTTCTGAGTTGATCTTCGATGCCGAGCACTACAACAGTGACGGCTTCGGAGGGCACGTGCGTCGCCAGAATGGGCGGGTCTTTCTAGGGGACTCCAACTTTGCTGGGGTCTATGACATCTCTGCCGGGGGGGCGCCTGTCGAGGAAGGAAGGGCGCTGCTCCAGGGTGATCTGGATATCGCGACTCCTATCGGCAATGTGATGGTGCTCTCAGTCGATAAGGACGCGTCTCCTGGTCAGGCCAGTGCAGTAGTGCCCTTTGCGAACAGTGCGGATAGTCAGGGGCCCCGTGTTGAGTTCACCTGGCCGGCAGATGGCTCGATTCTAGTCGCTGCTTCGACCCGGATTGGCGTCGCCTTTGACGAGGAGGTGGAGTTCAAGAGTGTGTTCGAAGGCTCGTTCCGGGTGGCCACCGCATCCGGCCGGCGCGTCCCGGGGAGCTTCAGTCTGCAGGGTTCCCTCGTCACGTTTAGTCCGGAAGAGCCGCTGGCGCAGGACACGAGCTATCAGGTGGTCATTCCGGCTGGAGGCGTGGTGGACTTTACCGGCAACGCCACTGCTGAGGAGTATGGCTACTCCTTCACGACGGGGGAGGGACTGGACTAGGGATGGACGATGAACTGGCGAGCTTCTTTGATCCGTACGACTACTACCGGGCGATGATCTCGGGGAATCTTGGTGAGCGGCTTTTCCACCCTGCGCGGCTGAAGTTGGTGCGTGGGATGGTGCCGCTTGCTGGCAAGAAGATCCTCGAAGTGGGGGCGGGTAGTGGCTGTATAGCGCTCCCCCTGGCGCGCGAGGGGCATGATGTGACCGCGGTCGAACCATCTTCTGAGTCGCTCTCTGCGTTGCGCGCCAATGCTCGCGAACTAGGCGTTCAGCTGGAGACGGTCCAGGCTGATGGCCGAGACCTTCCCTTCGACGATGGGTCGTTCGATGTGGTGATTCTCGCGAGCGTTGTTCACATCGTTCCCTGGCCAGGGCACCTGCTATGGGAAGCGGAGCGCGTCTGTCGACGGGATGGCTACCTGGTGGTCGCTGGGCCGTGGAACAAGCATCCTAAGTCGATGCTGTGGCTGAAGCGGCTGCTGGGTGGTCGAGCAGCACGGAGCTGTCAGAGGCGGTTCAGCCGTCGCGACCTCGAGCAGTGGATGATGCGCTCTACCTATCTGGGCAAGCGAAGAGATCCGCTCATGGGCTATCTCGCGACGCTCTGGTCTCCCAATCGCAAGCCTTCGAGCATGGCCTGAGAGACATCCTCGAAAGCATTACAGCAGGGCGGCCCGGGCGCGTAGTGGTAGCTTCGTGGCCCCACCTCGTCGAAGTGGATGATGCTCGCGCTTCGGGTTCCATAGTTCAGCTCAGCGAGATGGACACAAGTGCTCTCGATGGCCTCTTCGCGATGAACTGACAGAGCCTCTTTGAGCTCGGACAGAGGTGGGTTTTGGAGGTCGGCAATCGGCCTCGTCTCGGCAACCAGTCGCTCCTCGCGCTGGCTGGGGGCTGCATCGAAGCTACGCTCGGTGACAACGTGAAGGCCGGGCATGAGTTCCTCGGTAGAGATCTCTTCTCCATCACTCCAAACCACCCAGGCTGAGTTCGCGTCAGCCATTATCAGGTGGAAGCCATTGTAGGACTCAGGTCGGGTGGCTGAGAGCACTTCAGTTGCCCCCCTTGCGTCTCGTAGAGTCAGGGCCTGCCGCACCAGCAGGCCCCGAGAAAGCTTGCCATCACTGCTGGGTGGTCCGTCTGGCTGAAAGCGGTTGGTGATGGCGACGAGCAGTCCCATGTCGTTCACTCCCATCCAGGTGCCGCCTGCTTGCAGGTCCGATGGAGCGAAGACCCGGCGGTCATCCAGCGTCAAGATCGCCGGAGGTGCTGAGGGGCGATCCAGCCGCTCATCGCGGTTGGCGGCCACCAGCAGTGGAGTGCCATTCCAGACTCGGCTGGCGAGAAGTAGGGTGCACATGCGGGAATCGTAGCTCGAATACGCGGCGAATCAGCAGCGGGCGTCTTGGAGTAGGGAGGTCGTTTCGCGCTCCGGGGACCGTATTCAGGACCCAGAACGAAATCAGCCGGTGACTCGAAAGCCACCGGCTGATTAAGTGAACGCTGTTGTCCTCGACTCCCTTCGCCGAAGCTTAGGGCCATTCAGGATGTCTCCTCACCCCCGAGGGGATGAGCGCGGCCTTTTACCAGGTCCCCGCCGGGACTCAGCATCGCGCCACCTGTGATTCACCTCTCCAGAGCTTCTCGGGCCGAGGTCTTCAAGCGGCCGGTCCGAAGACCAGCGCCATCTCTCCTC
>CAZEIY010000344.1:0-4958 GCA_964512375.1 uncultured Rickettsiales bacterium
GCTGCCGTTGGTGTTGGGACCGGAGTTCGCCATTGAGAGCGTGCCTGGAACGTGCTTGAGCTCAGGGTGAAACTCGTCTGCGAACTTGTAGCCAGGTCCTCCAGTACCTCGGCCCAGCGGGTCTCCTCCTTGCAGCATGAAGCCCTTGATTATGCGGTGAAAGACCGTGCCGTCGTAGAGCGGGGTGGTCTTCTTCGAACCATCAGCGGGGTGGGTCCACTCCTTGGTTCCCTCGGCGAGGCCGACAAAGTTCGCTACCGTCTTCGGCGCACGTTCAGCTTCCAGTTTGCAGTCGATGGCACCCATTGACGTGTGGAAGCGAGCCCACATCTCGCTCTCGAGGTTGGACTCTGCCGCCATCTTTGCCTTGAGCTGATCCTGCTCCATGTCCTTGATTTTCAGCTTGAGAGTGGCGTTCTCTTCACTCAGGCGTGCGAGGCGTTTCTCGAGCGCACTTACCTTGCTGTCGAGATGGTTATTTTGTTCTTTGAGGCCGGCGGTACAGCCGGAAGAGAGCAGAGCCAGGGCAATGATGAATGCACGCAAGGTGATTTCCTCCTTCGGTATGTAGAGCGGCGCGAATATACCAGTCAGGCAGGAACTCGCGCGGTGCACACCCCAAGCATGCCGCTGCCAGCAGATTGGTAGTTCCCCTCCCGAAGTGCTGCGAGGACATGCCTGCTTACTACTCGCTCTTTCTCTTCGTAGCGATGCCAGAGCTCTGCTGGCCCTCCCCCCGCATCGAAGAGCATCTTCCAGGTGGACTCGAATTCTTCCGCTGCGCCGGATTCGTGGTGGTCGAGCAGAAAGCTGGCGTAGTCGTCGTTCTGTTCGCTGTAGGGCGGGGAGCACTGGTGGGTCAGCGGGTTGAACCAGAGCCTGGGTTGATTGAGCCCTGCCTCGGTCATCAGGATCGGCAGCTTGGAGGCGATCCGGTAGTCGCCGGCTCCGGTCCGTTGACAGCCTTCCATCGCGTAGGTGTCGACCAGCAGTCGAGTGCGAAGGTGGTCGAAGTCTTCTGCCTGTCGACTGTCTCTGCGGCTGGCGGAGGCGGCCAGGAGATCGGGTTCTATGGCGATGACCAGTCCACCCGGCTTGACCACTCTGCTCATCTCGCGCAGAGCCAGGTCGGGGCGGCTCAGGTGCATCAACACGGTCTGGCAGATCGCCAGGTCGTAGCGGTCATCCCGCACCTCGTCGAGCGCCGTGATGTCTGCCTGGTGCAGGACGATGCGGCCACCGTGTCCGGCCTCGGCAATGCGCTCCCGACCACGCTTGATCAGCTCGTCCTGGAGCTCGAAGCCGTCGACGCGGCCGCCCGGGCTGATCAGTGGCAACAGGAGGTGGCCGAGGAAGCCCCAGCCGCATCCGAAGTCTGCTACCCGCATGCCAGGTCGCAACTCGAGGAGGCTCGCCAGGCGCGGCATGTCCTCGGGACTCCACATGAAGCGTCTGCTGGAATCGAGGTGCTCGAACCAGTGCCCGTGGCTGAAATCGATGAAGGGTGCGGTTGAGTCCATTGCAGCCAGCCCGCCGGTCCGAAGGGAGACGGACTGTTGGTCTAGAAGGCCCAGCCAGCGCTCAGCCTGACCGTGTGCATCTGTTCGTCGATCTCGCCGCGTTGTCGATTGTCCTGCTCATTGAAGAAAGCGAGACCCATCGATCGGGTGGTGAGATCGTAGCTCAAGTCGACGAGTAGACCCTTCCAGGGAAAGACGCTCATTCCGACGTTCAGGTGGTGGTTCGTCACGCCCGGTACTTCGAAGCTGGAGTCACCCAGAGTCGCTGCGATGCCAAGGGACAGGTCGTAGTCAATGTGTGGACGGAGCATGGGATTGATGGAGTAGCGTGCTCCGATACCGACACGGAGTCCGTGCAGGCCCATGGTCTCGAACACTGGCGCGCTGCAGCCGGTACGTACGGCTTCGTTCCCTTCGGTGCTCTCATCATCGACGGGGCAGGGGTCGGGCTGACTGTCCGGCCCCAGATCGCTGGGGTTCCAGAGCCGACGGAAGAGCACCAGATCCTGAAACTGGTATCCAATCCGTCCCACAATATCCAAGGGACCCTTGTCCTTCAGCAGGGGGAGTCGGCCCTGGAAGTCGATGTTGAGCAGGTTCATGCCGTCGCAGAAGTGTTCGCTGCAATAGCCCGTTCCACCCGGGGCATCGGCTGAGAAGTCGGTGCTGTAGCTGAGATGAGCAAAGCTCACTCGTGCGCCAGCGTACTCCTGAAAGGGGAACCACTCGGCATTAAAGGCGAGCGAGCCGAGCAGCGGCGCCCGCACCTCGCTCTTCAGAAAGTCGAAGTGCTGCAGCTTTGAGTCGCCAGGGGGGGTGCAAGGGTCCGCAACCCCTTCGCAGGGCTGACTGTCGTAGTGATAGAAGCCGGGCGACCAGCCGATGCTTACCTGAGCTGTGCGCTTGCTGAGGCGTCCCGACTTCATGCTGCGCCGGCGCGCAGCCTCTTTCGGATCGGTGATGGTCTTGCCAGCAGCCTTTTTCACAGGCTGGGCTTCGGCTGCTGGCTGTGCAGCGGTCTTGCCGTTGGTGCGGGTTTGGGGTTTGCGCATCTTGCGTCGCTTGTCCCCACCACTCGTGCCACCCACGGCAATCGTTGCGAAGGAGGCCACGTCGCCTTGAGGGCGGGTCGCGGTGACTTGAACGCGGGAGGTGTTGCGGTCCGGCGGGATCGTCAGGAGCGCTGAGAAGGTGCCATCGCCGTTGTCGACCTTGTTGCTGATCATGCCGGCGTCGGAGAGGAGAATGACTGTCTCGCCAGGCACCAGAGTTCCCGTTGCATCGAGTACTCGAACCAGCAGGTTTACGGTGCCACCAGTGCGCGGCACCGAGGAGGGAACAGTGGCGACCTCAATGTTGGCGGCGATGCCAGCCCGAACCGAGGTCTTGTCGGAAACGACAGGGGTCGCAGTCTCGGCGCTACCTCCGCCTGCCCACGGACTTCCCGTGGCGCTCGTCACAGCGGGAGCGATGGCTGGTTTCGCGCCACCACCCAGGGTGCGGGCGTCGCGTAGTCTCATCCACTTTCCGAGGGTGCTGATGCGCTGCTGGCCACCTGAGAGGGGGAACTCGAAGTTCGGGATGGGATCCAATGCCTGCCAGATTGGAGTTGTGTAGTGCAGGTCTCCGACGCTGAAGTCGATGGTCGCGAGACCGGTCAGGGGTCCAGCGGAATAGAGGACGGTGCCAATGCCACGCGCATCGGTCTCCACCGAGCTCGTTACCGAGCCTCCGCCGGCAGTCACGGCTGCGTTGACAGGCACCTGTGACACTGGGTTGCCGAAATGGTCCAGGGCGAGCACGGTGATGGGGACCTTCTGGCTGGTAATGACCTGATCCGATAAGGGGAGGGCAACGAGCTTGACTGCCCTTTGGTGATTTCCTCGCACGCCAGCCAATGCCTGAATGCGGGTCTTGACGTTCCATTGCACAGGAACCTCTACCGAGAAGACTCCTGGCGCCACGACCTTGGGGGACCTGATCGGGCCCTTCCCTGTGCGGAACTCGACACGGTGTCCGGCAGTGCTGAGCTGTCCCTCGGCGTCGAGGAGTTCTGCGGTCACCTTCACCTTCTTGACGTTGGGCGTGATCTGCTCGGGCTTGGTGGTCACTTTGATGCGTGCCGGGCCACCGGGTTCGAGTCCAATCTCGACACTGTCGCTGCTAGCGGCTTCCTGGTTGATGAGGGAAGCCGTGATCGTGACTCGGCTGGAAGACGAGAGCGCTGGTGCAGTGTAGGTGGCTGCGTACAGACCCTTGCCGAGGAAGCTGACCTCATCAAGGGAGCCTTGAGTAGCGGTGAAGCTGACATCTTCGCCGTCCGCAGGCTTGCCCTGTTCATCCACTACATACGCTCTGACCTGGGTCTGGTGGACGCCGTCAGCAGGTAGGAAGTCGGGGGTGCCTCCGATGGCGATGCGGTTGAAGGGGGGCACGCCCAGCGGAATCGTCTGAGTGCTGCGGTTGCCGTCGGGCTGGATCATCTCGACGGACCCGCTAAGGACGCCCGGTGGGACGACAATGGGAATGTTGGCCTTGCCGGTGGCGTCGGACACTACGGGGGGGAATGTGGTCTCACCAACTCGGAAGATCAGCGTAACTCCGGCCTGTCTGGCATCTACCGGGTAGGGGACTTTGCCAACCAACGGGATGCTGAAGAAGCCGAAGGCATGGTCGGGATTGTCAGCATCCCAAATGGAGATGGTTGCGACCTGTGGGAAGGTGACAGCGGGAGGAATGTAGACCGCCGTGTATCGACCGTCACCGGCTGGAGAGAGGGCCTGTATTTCTCCAACGTTCACATTGGCTTTGAGGGTGAGGCCAGTGATCGAGCTTCCATCCTTGTCCTTGATTTCGAACAGCAGCGATGAGCTGGGGTCTTCACTGAGTACGATCTTCGCCGGAGTGGCGTTGAACTGGATGGTCGGCTTGGTCTGGACCTGAAGGTCGAGGGGGAAGGAGGCCTCGACAGTGCTCCCCGAACTCATGCGGCCGCGGATACGCAGTTCGCCACCGCCTCGCGGTTTTCGTTGAGGCGTCGAGTAGTAGCAGTTGTACATGCCTGCGCCCACCTGCGGGCAGTCGGTGTCGAGTCGACCAGCCGAGGCACCGGAGCCTCGGAACTTCACGCCATGGGCCAGAGCGCCGCTCTCGTCGGTGATCATGAAGGTCAGCATTACCTTCTCGCCATTTGCGCTGATCGGACCTGGAGGGAGCATGTGTACGTTAGCGCTGCCTCCAATGGTGATGGTTGGTACTCCTTGTGCTGCACTGGTCGAAGTGCCGCTCAATGAGATCAAGAGAGCGAGGAGGCAACAGCCAAGGAGGCGCATGTTAGGGCGAATGTGCATTGAGGGGATTCGCTCCGAGAAGGGTCAATCAGATTCGATTCGTCAGAGCTGGTCTGGGAACGAGACCCGATTTCGGTCCCTTGACGAG
>CAZEIY010000345.1:0-4957 GCA_964512375.1 uncultured Rickettsiales bacterium
AGGTTTGTTTGGATTTTATTTTGTTTTTTTTTGGTTTGTGTTGTGCGCTGGTCTGCGAGGGCGATCTGATGTTGAGCATCCCGGGTGTCTTCGCGGGCCTGCTCTGTGAGGTGGTCGGCCTGACGGGTAGCCTTCTCGGCCTGATGTAGTGCCTGCTCAGCATTTGCAGCCCGATTCTCAGCGACCTCGCGTGCAGCGAGCGCCGCCTGGAGCTGTCCGTGGAGTCCTTCCCTGTCGCCGCTATAGGCCTCGATTCGAGATCGGGATGCCCCCAACTGGGCTTCGGCCTGAGCCAGGTTGCTGCGCAGTCCCTCTGCTTCGCGGCGTACCTTTCGGAGCTCTTCGTTCAGCCCCTCGATCTTCTGGTCGCTCTCCTCAATTCGTTCCCGAGCTGAGGTCCACTGCGAGCGCGCATCCTCGAGACTGTCGCGGACATCCTCTAACTCCTGATGAGAACGCGCCTTAAGCGTAGCGGTCTCGTCGAGCTTGATGCCAACGCTATCCAGCCGGTTGCGCAGCCCGTCGCGTTCCTGGCGGGTCTGTCTGTGCGATTCGAGTAAGTCCTCATGTTGTTGCTTGAGGCCGGTGAGAGTGGCCTTCTCGCGTCCAAGGGTCTCTTTTGCATCAGCGAGCGATGCTGTGAACTGATCGAGCTCGGTGGTAGCGAGGCCGAGCTTTTCTCTGGTCTCGGTGAGGTCTGCGCGGGTTGCACTCAACCGCTCATCAGTTGCGCGACGTTCAGCCCGCTCGGTTGCAAGAGCCTCCTCGATCATCTCGAGGCGGACGGAGTCGGGGTGCTCTCCCCAGGCCTCTTCGTCGCCGCTGGGATGCAGCTCCTGCCCAACCAGGGATAGGGCTTTGGTCAGGCCTCGCAGCCATGGGTCAGCTTCGCTCATCGAAACATCTTAGCTCGGATCAGCCCAGCGCTCAGCGGGCGATGAACTCTTCCATGAACGATGCCATTTCACTGACGTAACCGGTGCTGGCGAAACAGGGGTCTTCTATGTTGTCCGTGCTGGAGTCTCGACCTGGACAGGGGACGTTGTCGTGGTCCGCTCCTGCCACTGCGACCAGGCGCTTCGGCTCGCTCGCAGCCTCGAACAGCAACTGAGAAAACTCGAAGCGCACGAAGCCGTCCTCAGTGCCGTGCATCATCAGCTTGGGAGCTACCACGAAGGGGATGCTGGCGATGGTGTCGAACTCGCTGGCCATGAAGAAGCTCGATGACAATCCAAGGCCCGTGGCATCGTCAGTGAAGGCCTGTGCCCCGGCGATTGCAGATTCGGTGATCAGCGCGGTGGGATTGAACTCACCGGCGAGATCAATGGCGACGGCCGAGCCCAGCGAGCGTCCGTAGTAGACCAGCCTGGAGAGCTCGGGGCGGGGAAGCTCTTCAGCTTCCGGTTCGGCCAGTCGCGAGAGGACGTGATTGAGCGCGGTGCGGGCGTCGAGGTAGACCGCTTCTTCGCTGGGACTTCCGGTGGAGCGTCCGTAGCCACGATAGTCGATAGCAAAGATCGAGAATCCCATTCGCCACAGGATCTGAATCCGATCCCAGTGTGCCGAGAGATGACGGTCCTGACCGTGTAGGTAGAGGATTGTGATGTCGCGGTTGTTGGGGTCGTACTCAGGGTCGTCCGGGCAGTCTTGAGGACTCGCGTCGCTGCATGGATGGGCCCACACGCCGTACAAAGTGGGCGCCTCTTCATCTGGGAGTGCGGTTCCGGTGAGCTCGACCAATTCGATGTTCGTCTCGGGCACTTCGTTGTTCGGCCAGACGTATTCATCGATGGCTTCGTTGGTGAACCACAGTCCATCGAATGCGCTGATACAGCTGCTGCACAGCAGGGCGGTCAGAGCTGCAGCATAGTACGTCCAAACTCTCACTGGCCTGCGCCTTTCTCGGTGGGTTCTGCTTCAGGTTCCCCGGCTGGCTCTTCGGCTGGCTCTGCCTCGGTTTCTTCTGCGGTTTCTTCTGCGGTTTCTTCTGCGGTTTCTTCTGCGGTTTCTTCTGCGGCTTCCTCGACTCCAGAGCGGTCTTGGTGATTCTTTTCAGCCCCTTTGCCGGCGAAGATTGTAATCGCCCCGACGAAGGACAGCGCCCCCCGGTTCCCGGGTCCCACATAGGACACGGTGGACTCGGATGTGTCCTGATAGGGACGGAGCCACTTCACCTCGCCGGATAGTCCGATCTCTTTGTTGGGCCCGAGTCGGAGCTGCGCGCCGAGGTAGGGGCTGAAGGTGTACGGCGCCGTTGGAATGAGCTGGGGACGTACCGGGGTCACGAAGTTATGAAAGCCCACGTAGATGAGGTGCCGCTCTTGGGGGCCGAGCGCCCACGATGCGGTGACCTGGAAGTCCATTGATGCCCAGCCAGCTTTGCGGTTCAAGAGGGGGGAGAGGGTAAAGGCCGCCGACACACCGGGGAGAGCGCCTCGCTGATCGAGGAAGTAGTACGAGGCGCCGATGTCGAAGAAGAAGTTGCCTTCGTTTACGAAGGTCTCGAGGACATGCCAGCCGACGAAGAAGTCAGCGCGGTCGGTGAGGCCGGTCTTGTAGGTCAACGTGGTCAAGGGCAGAGGGATCTTGGTGTCGCTGCCGATGGCAACGATAGGGCCGCCGACGCTGATGAGCGCGGCGTGCTTGCCCTTGCCGAGGGGTCTTGCGGTGTGGGTAGTGGAGCAGGAGCTGAGCAGCACAAGGAGCAGGAACAGCACAGCAAAGCTGAGCAGGGAGCCAGACAGGCGACGAGACGGATTCGGCTTCACGGACTTCTCAACTTCGGTAGCTGTCCTTCATGGCACGCAGTATGCCGAAGACCTCGTGTCGTGGCCTGTCCATTGTGGAACTGGTGGCGCGGCGAATGGACGCGCTCTCGCATCGCAGGAAGGGATTGATCGCCCGCTCGTCGCCCAGCAGAGAGGGAACAGTGGGGCGACCTGACGCTCTCTCTCGCTGCACATTCTCTGCATAGACGGTCAGCTCAGGGTTGTCGCTATCCACACTGAGCGCGAAGCGAAGGTTGGCCTCGGTGTACTCGTGCGCACAATACATGCGGCTCCGATCAGGAAGTTCTCCCAGAACCACATAGAGGCTGTGAGTCATCATGGCGGCGTCGCCCTCGAAGAGTCGTCCGCAGCCGCCGACAAACAGGGTGTCACCGACGAAAACGGCGCCCGTATCGAAGGCATAGGCGATGTGACCGAGTGTGTGACCGGGGACCTCAAGCACTCGGCACTCGGCTCCTCCCCAGGAGAAGCGCTCATTGTGGGTCAGCGTTCTCGTCTGCCCAGGGATTCGGCTGTGCTCAAAGTCGTACTGTCCGCCCCAGATCTCGAGCGAAGGGAAGCGGTCCTGCAGTTCTGTATTGGCGCCGACGTGATCGGGGTGGTGATGGGTGTTAAAGATGTGCGTCAGCTGCAGGCCGCGAGCCTCGATGACTTCCAGGATCGGGGCGGCCTCAGGGCTATCGACTACGGCACAGGAGCCGTTGGACGTGATCAACAGGTAGGCGTAGTTGTCACTCCACACGGGGATCTGGACGATCTCGAAGGTCACCGCTTAGCCCTCTCTCATCTCGAGGAGCGCATCGGCGAGGTGCTGGTAGTCACTGATCTCGTTGTAGGCTTGCGCCGAGATTCGAAAATAGAGCTGCTCTGCGAAAGGGAAGACAGCGACCTCGATGCGGTGCTCATCCCAGAGCCTCCGGCGCCGCTCCCAGGACTCCTCAACGCTTCCGTCAGCCGTGCCGGGCCAGGCGAGGGTCACGATGGAGCCAAGCATAGAGTCCGGCGCGAGCCGTGAGAGCCCCAGCTTTTGGCGAAGCAGTTCAGCGCCTTGCAGGGCGAGGGAGCGGTTACGTGCTCGTAGCTGGGCCCCACCGAGGCTCTCGTGAAAGCGGAGTGCTTCACCGATGGCGAGCCAGGCCGAGCTGTCACGTGTTCCCGTGAAGTCGAATTCTGCGGGCCACTCCTCGTCGAGGAAGTGGGAGATCACCGTGGGGTGGATGTCGTTGCGGCTGTGTTCGCTGTCTGGATTGGCCCACAGAAAGGCGCAGCCCTTGGGCGAGCAGAGCCACTTGTGACAGTTGCCCGTGTACCAGTCCGGTGCGAGTTCAGGCAGATCGATGTCGACCATGCCGGGGCCATGAGCTCCGTCCACCAGCACGGGAAGCCCGCGCTCTCGGCAGCGCTTCAGTAACTCTGCGATGGGCAGGACCAGGGCTGTTGGCGATGTGATGTGATCGACGACTAGCAGTCGGGTGTTCGCGGTGATGGCGGCTTCGATGCATTCGAGAGCCTGGTTCGGGTCCTGAATGGGGAAGGGGACCTCGGCATGGACGGGCACCGCACCGCTGCGCCGACAGACGAATTCGATGGTCTTATCGACGGCACCATAGACATGGGTGGTCGTCAGGATCTCGTCGCCTTCGCGAAGGTGCAGCGATCGAAGCACGGCGTTCACGCCGCTGGTGGCGTTCTCGACAAAGGCGAGTTCCTCGCCAGGCACCCCCAGCAGAGCACCGAGCTCGTCCGCCGCTGCGCGCAGGCCCGGCTTAAGTTCATCGATCATGAAGCGCAGCGGTTGCCGCTCGAGCTTCAAGCGCCAGCGGTCCTGCTCGCGCAACACGCACCGCGGCGTGGCACCAAAGGAGCCGTGATTGAGGAAGGTCATGCCCTCTTCGAGTAGCCAGTGCCTACGCAGGGGGCGACCCCAAATAATGGGTGAGCTGGTGAGTGTCTTATGAGGCACGCAGGGAAGGTAGCTCACGGAGCAGACTAACTGGGTGCGAACTCAAATGATCCAGTAAGCTAGAGGGTGACCCTGAGGAATTCCCCCGCCCCAACCAGGTGTTACCGATGGCCAGACTAAGTTCTCCTTTGACGTCATTTCTTTGGGTCTTGACACCTCGCCGCTTCTGCCCGACAGCGACAGCGATGGACTCAGTGATGGTGAT
>CAZEIY010000346.1:0-4941 GCA_964512375.1 uncultured Rickettsiales bacterium
TGTAGGAGAGGGGCATGAGCCCGGCGAATGCAGCGACGGCATCGACAACGACGAGGACGCACTGATCGACTGTAGTGATGACGACTGCGCAGCAGCTCTGGTCTGCGCCGGAGACGACGACGACAGCAGCGGGGATGATGATGACACCGCCGGCGACGACGATAGCGGCGATGACGACGACAGCGCTAAGCAGAGCGCTCCCTGCGAGCCCGCGCTGACTCTTACGTCCGGCAGCACCTTTCCCCTTGGCCTGGTCGTCCTGGAGGCGAGCGGGGGCACAGGAGCCTATGAGTTCGGCTTCATCGAGAACAACTCAGGGGCCCTGCTTAATGCCTTGAGCGGCGCGTACATCGCTGGAGTCACGGACGCAGTGGTCGACACCATCGAGGTCACCGACAGCGGATGCGAGGGCACGGCCCAGGGGCAGATCGAGGTCGACCCCATCATGGCGGTCTCTCCATCCAACATCGAGGTCCTGCCAAATCAGGCCTTCACCTATGTAGTCGAGAACGGCTCGGGTACGTACTCCTGCACACTGCAATCGGGCTTCGCCGGCGGCACCCTGGACGAGAGCACCTGCAGCTACCAGGCCGGAGCTGGTGAGACCAGCGAAGGAGTGCTCTTCGTGGACCTCGAGAGCGGGCATGAAGAATTGGCCTGGATCACCGTTCACAACGATGCTGCCCCGATACCCGAACCAGGGCACCTCTTCATCTCACTGGGCAGCAGCCAGGAGCTCGTCGTACACGGAGGGAGCGGCCACTGGGACCTTACATTCGACCCCGCTGGGATTGTCGATGACAGTTCGGACACACTCAGTTCAGTCGCGGCCGGTCGAACCGAGTTGACGATAGCCGACCAGTTCACCGGACTCAGTACCCAGATGAACATCGACGTGATCACGTCGCAGCAGGCTCCCCTCGTAAGTTCGGGGGACAGCGTGCAGGAGGGACACGCCATCTCCGTCGACATCAACGGCGATGGCCTGCTCGACACCGTCCTCTCTTCTGCCGGTGCGAACCACGGTGCCTATCGGGGAGGTGTGGTCATGGCCTGGCTCAGCACTACCGACGGAATCGAGGTTGCCCCTGCGCGTACATGGAGCAGCAGCACCTGGGAGGACTACCTGGGACGCGGCCTCGCCAGCGGCGACTTCAACGGCGACAATCACGCCGATCTTGTCATTGGCTCCCCCTACAAAGAGGGCGTTGCCGGCTACAACAGCGGAATCGTGGAGGTGTACTCAGGTATCCAGGGAGGAACGTTCTCGGCAGACCCGACCTTCACTTCCAGCGGCGACCACAGCTCGGACTACTACGGGCATGGCGTCGCCGCATGCGATGTGAACCTGGATGGCTACGACGACCTGCTCGTTGGTGCCTTTAACGACGAAGATCGTGAGGGTCTCGTGACCTACACCAACCAGGGCGCCATCCACCTGTATCTGGGCAGCGCTACGGGAATCTCCGAGTCGGCCTACCAGGCTCGCTACGGGGCGATTCCCACCGCGACCGGTTGGGAACCTCAAGAGAACATCAAGCTCGGCTACGCCCTCACCGCGGGAGACATCAACGGGGATGGCTACTGTGATGCCGTCGCCGCATCCTATACCTACTCCGGCAATGACGGTGCCGTGTTCGTGTACGAGGGCGGTGTCAGTGGACTCAGTGCCGAGCCCGTCGCAGCCTGGACCGGAGAATCGGCAACAAGCGGCGGTGCCGACCACTTCGGCCGGCACCTGGCGGCCGGTGACATCGACGGAGACGGCAAGGACGACATCCTGGTGGGAGAGTGGGCCTACGACACACCAGGGGTTTCCTCTGCCAACCACGGCGCAGCCTGGCTGTTTCTTGGTCGCGACTTCAGCACCTCTCAGCCAGTAACCGCCTTCGATGACACCGAGAGTGCCGACTGGAGCCTGCTGGGCAACAGCGGCTACGACTACCTGGGACACGAGGTCGAAATCGGCGATATGGACGGTGTAGCCCCACTCGACCTGATCATCGGTTCGGTCGGTGGCGAGATCAGCGGCGGAACGAACAACACCGGCATAGTCGAGGTGTTTCACGGCGTCCAGGGAGGACTTCCGGCAACCAGCCCCGACCAGGAGTTCGCCGGGGAACTGAACGGTGAGTGGTTCGGCATGTATGTGGCGCCTCTCGGCGACGTAAATGACGACGGGTCCGGTGATCTCTTCGTCCATTCTCATCGCCACCCGGCCCTGGGAATCCGGCAGGGCCAGCCACACTTCGTGCCCGGCCCCGCGCTGCTGGGAGATGATGACGATTCCGCTCTCGACGATCCCGAGCCTCAGGCCCTGGACTTCTTCTCTTCGCCCATGGGCCAGTTCTTCGGCTGGAGCACAGCCTTCGTGGGCGATGTCACCGGTGATGGCTACGAAGACCTGGTGGTTACGGCCAAGGGCATGGACAAGGAGTCCAGTCCCGTCAACTCGGGCGCGGCCTGGCTCTACCTGGGCACGGCTACAGGAATAGAAGAACAACCCGCACTCACCCTGATGGACTATGAGCGCAATACCGGCGGCGACGAGTTTGGTTCTTATGCCAGTAGCGCAGGGGACTTCAATGGGGACGGCATCCCCGACTTCGCCATCTCGGCGCGCTACGAAGACCGTCCCGGCTCTTTCTCGAACAACTACGCTAACCCCACCCAGTGCGGCAGTAGCCGGAACAACTCTGGGGCGGTGTACATCTTTCTGGGAGTTGCCAGCGGCCTGCCGAGCACAGAGCCTGCCTTCGCCTACTACGGTTCAGAGGCCAACCGGCGTCTCGAGTACCTGGCGGGAGGCTTCGACTTCAATGGTGACGGTTATGACGATCTTGTCGTGGGCTCCCCACAGTACGACGGAGTGGGCGGCACTGATACGGGCGCAGTCGAAGTCATCCTGGGACTCCCGGAAGATTCAACCGGCACATGGCTACTCTGTAGCCCCGGATTCTCCTACGAGGGCGTGAACGCCGGAGATGACATGGGCAAGAGTGTGGCGGCTATCGGCGATCTGGATGGGGATGGCTGCGGAGAATTCGCTGCAGGCGCCCCTGACAGCGACGTTGCAGGCTTCAACAACCAAGGAGGCGTGGCCCTGTTCTGGGGTGCGGGGGGGCCGGACTGCCCCAGTCAGGTGGAATATAGCGTGCTCGTTCCTTATGACACCAACGTCCGGGCAGGCTACTCCCTAGCGTCCGGGGGCGATGTCGATGGAGACGGTGTCAATGACCTCGCTATTGGGGCCTACGCTCTAAGCATGGCAGGGGACACTGTCGGGGCCGCCTGGATTGCGACGTCGGGGCACTTGTCGTCCGCACCGTCGGAGCTGGCTGTTAGCGGCCAGGCCCCATCGAGCGTGAGCCCGCTCGTCGACTCCTCGGGCCAATATTTTGTACATGGAAGGGTGCATAACGAACAGTTTGGACGCTCAGTGGCGCTGGTTCCAGCCTTGAGCAGCGATGGACGAGCCGGCCTCATGGTCGGATCTCCACTGGGCAAGGTCTCAGGCACCGAGTTGACCGGTGGGGCTCAGATCTATGAATTCATCATCAATTACGGCCTCAACGAGGTGCCGCGAGCGAGCTTCGGCGGAGAATCGTGGATGGTTGATAGTCGCCTGGGCGAGCAGGTCTCTGCGGGGGTACTCGCAGGCGTGCCTCATGCGGTGGTCGGCGGCTATCGCGCCGATGGCCGGTCAGTCGATAGTGGGGCAGCGTATGTGCTCCCACTGAGCCCCTGAGAGGTCTTCAGATCTCATTGCCCTGGAACAGACTCGCTCCGTTCTGCATACTGCTACGCCAACGCCGCCCATCTCTCTGGAGTCCCCATGGCACTTGCCCGTCTAGACTTCTGGTCACACCTTGTCCTTGGACTGTGCCTGCTCAGTGCTGTGGGCTGCTCCACGAATGAAGATGACGGCAGCGATCCCGTCAATGAAGGGATCACCTATCACAGCGGAATCAAGGACATCATCGACGCCCGCTGCGGGAACTGCCACCAGGACGGCGCCATCGCACCCTTCTCGCTGAGCAGCTACGAAGAAGCCAGCGCACTTCAGAGCGTCATCGCCCACACCGTCGAGCAGGGCTCCATGCCACCTTGGATGCCCGACAACACCTGCAATGACTACAAGAGGGACCTGTCACTGACCGAAGACGAGCGTAGCCAACTGCTCGGGTGGATCAGTGAAGGGGCTCCCGAAGGCGTCCCCGCGAACAATGAAGACACAGCGCCACCACCCTCCGTCACAATCCGCGCCGACGCCGAGATCACAATGGCTGAGCCCTACACTCCTCAGGTAGTGCCCGACGACTATCGATGCTTCATCATGGAGTGGGAGGAGACAGAGACGAAGTACGTGACCGGCTTCAAGGTCAACCCGGGCCGCGCCGAGATGGTGCACCACGTGATCGCTTTCATAATCAACCCCAGCGCCGTCGACGACTTCCGCGCCATGGACGCCAACGACGAGGGCCCTGGCTACACCTGCTTCGGATCGCCTTCGGTCGGCCCTACGTCCATCGGGAGCGCAAGTTCATGGCGGTGGTTAGGTAGTTGGACCCCAGGCGGAAGCGCGCGCTTGATGCCAGAGGGCACTGGGGTCGCGATCGAGCCCGGCTCGATCATCGTGACTCAGCTCCACTACAACACACTGGAAGCCGAGCCGACGAGCGACGTCACCAGCGTGCAGGTGCAGCTCGATGACGAGGTGGACAAGCCGGCCCTGGTCATGCCGCTCACCAGATATCAGTGGATTGCTGGAAGCGATCCGATGAGCATTCCGGCCGGTTCGACGGATACGGTGCACTCCATGAGCACTGACATCTCCGAGGACATCCTCGGCTACCTGGGAGCGCCGATCGGCCTCGCAACCGGGGATCCCTACCAGATTCACTCCATAGGCATTCACATGCACCTGCTCGGGACCAGAGC
>CAZEIY010000347.1:0-4932 GCA_964512375.1 uncultured Rickettsiales bacterium
ATACCGCTCGAATTGCAGCATGCACGGTCGCGCTGGGGAGCTTCCCGCGCAGTGACAGCAGGAGCGGTCGTGGATCCAGGTCGTCACTCCAAAGACGCGAGCGAAGATATGTTTTCAATGCCGCAGGTGTCCCGCTAACAACCTCGACTGCGTGCTCCTCTAACCACTGCCGGTCGTGCTTCCAAAGACCAGCCATGACGAGCCGTGCCAGAGTCCCCAGTCGCCGTCGTCGCTGTGAAACTGTCCTGGCCAAAATGTCACGAAGTTCGTATCCCCCTTCGGCGTGGGGATCAGGGTCGAGAACACCCGTATACAGCGGGGATTCACCTTCCAAGAGGTGCAGCAGGGCTTCGTCCCCGTCGGCAGTGTGTGCGGTCGCGAAGAAGTTGATCGCGGTGCTTCGAACCAGACCGTCCGGGTGTCCGAGAAGCACGGTCACCGCGGCACAAAGCTCATCGGCGACCTCAGTTCCCTTCAGGTTCTCCCATGCGGCGCTCAGCGGCTCATACGGGCTTCTATCGTCGTTTCGGTACGCCAGCACGGGACGGCCATCGACGAACTCGACGAGTACCTCAACGAGCTCGTCGCCGTGGTACTGCAACTCCCCATCGGCAATGAGTGCGGACATCGGTGACGCCTACTGCGGCTACTTGCCGAGCGCCTTGGCGTAGATGGGGCCGGTGCTCTGGTAGTAGGAGACGATGTCTTCGGGCTGAAAGTTGTCCAGATCCCAGGTGCCGCCCAGAGGAAGGGGCTTCTTGATGGCAAGAATCTCTCCTGACTCCAGCGGCCCGTTTTCGGCTACCCACTCGTCGTAGATGCTGGTGTTCATGAAGCCGGGAATGCGGCCATCGGGGATCCAGGTGCCGAGCAGAGAGTAAATGTCGATGTCGTCGCCTGAAAACCATGTCACACGGATTGGATCAATTGCATGCACAGCAACCGAGTATGAGTCTCGCTGCGTCTGGACGACTAGCAGGGTGCCGTACGCATTGAAGCCGATGACGTGGCATGGATGCATGCCTTCAGGCTTGAGAAAGCTCCAAGCCTCCATACAGGCATTGAGTCGTGCCACCTCGGCCCCGGCGAGGTACAAAAAGCGATTCTGGTACCAACCTGCGCCCACTTCGGCGGTGATTCGATTCCAGGCTCGCCCATCTCGCTTCTTGGTGAATTCGATCTCGAGTGCTTCGACCTTTGGGTCTGGGTGCCCGAGCATTGAATGAAACTTGTCGAAAGGTGGCATCTTGATGTTCTGGAAGTGAATAAAGAAAGAGATTCAAAGTTGCGAGCCACTATGCCAGCAACCGATTCGCTCAACTTTTTTTGAAGTAGGAGAGCCGGAAGTTCATCGTCAGAATTGGCCAGGCTTCCTTAGGGTATTCAGCAGATAGTTCGCTGTACACGCCCTCGATTTCCTGCTTCCAGGCACCCCCGATGGCGCTGTTGACAGACTGAGGCCCGAAGTAGCTCTCGAGCTGCTCGAGGTACGCCTCCCATGCTTCGGTGGGCTCGCCTTCCTGGGGCTTGGCCACGCGGTTGACGTCAGGAATGTTGCCGTGACCGCCAGCAACCTGATCTGCGTTATGGAGTACAGCGACCTTGGATAGCCTGGATGCGATGGTCTCCCACTTTCCGTCGGCCTGTGTGAGTTCATTGAACAGCGCACTCAGGCCCTCCTGGTGGAAGTCTCGCCACCAACGCTCGTTGCCGTAGCGACCCTTGAGCTTCTTGATCAATGCACGGTCGGGTGCGGCACCCGAGTCCATGGCCGTCTGTACCTCGTCGCGAGCTTCCTCGAGCTTCCCCTTGTGCTTCCGAGCCCTGGGGATGGCCTCGTCGGCTCGCCGCTTAAGCTCCTCGCAAACAGCTAGCCGAGCGCTTACGTCCAGTTCCATGAACATGTCTTCGTTCACCTTGAAGACGTTCACGTTGAAGGCCCACTCATCGAGTGTCAGCTTGTTGATGCCGGCCTCTTGCTCCGCTAGTTGTCGCTCCATTTCAGCGACAAAACAGTCGTCGTAGGAGCGGCTTTTGGTTTTTCGGATGCCGAACTTGATGGGGTAGAAGGGCTGAAGGGGGCTCTTCGTCTTGGCTCGTTCGAGGTTGGGCACCCACATCTTCTCGCCAAGCTTTTCGACATGCATGGCCGCCATGGATGCTTCGCCGCCGATCGTCTCGTACTCGCTTTCGTCGATGAGACCATCGTTAATCTCTGCTTCTTCGATTGCCTCGGCGACATCGAGAACTTCCTCGTTCACCTGTTTGGCGAGCTCCAAGCCAGCCTTAGTCTTTCCGTCCTTGAGTGGTCCGGCTTGTACCTGAGACAGGTTGTCCTCAGCCATCGTTCCCGCGATTCGCAGCCCAGCTGAACCAGATCCCTCGTCAACCACCGAGACCTGCTCCACGCCAGAGGTCATGCTGGCCCGTTTCTCGATGGGCTCGAATGCGGTTCCAGGAGGCTCGTACGAGCCCTTGACGTACTTCTTCTCGGTTGCGAGTGATACCTCGACTGGAGGCGATACTCCTTCAGGCTTGCCGCCGGCGGTGATGCCCCATGGCTGATCGGCAGGGGCGGACTTCCACATTGGGTCCGCCTCATCTCCCTGGATCATGCCGTCGAGTGCAGTGGGCTTATGAAGCTTGAGTTCGGCAATGCCAGCGTCTTTTGGTGAGAAGGTCAACCGGATCAGCCCCTTGTCGTAGGAGCTGTCGATTTTCAACTCCTCCTTCAATTGGACGACCGTTTGGCTCTTTACCTTGCCACTGGGGAACCACCAGGCTTCGGCAACCTTCCCCCGGGTCTTGCCCTTGATGCTGCCGCACATATCAAAGCCTTCGTGGTTGTTCTCATGCGCGAAGAGCATGTGCTCGACGGTTTCGAAATCGCCTTTGAAGTCCGGGATGTGGCGGGCAAATATGGACTCGGCGGACAGCAACCGACCAAGCCCCTTCTTGAACTCAGACTCCTTGATCTCGTCGCCCTGGAGAATGTAGGAGCCTTCATTGGCCTGCAGTTCGTCCTGCATGATCTTGAGCGGCTTGACCTCTGCATTCTCAGGCTTGGCCCAGGTCTCATCAGCATTCTGGACAAACTTATCCACGGCCGACTTCACCTTCCCCCCTTCCGTCTTGGCTTCCTGCAACTGCTCCCACTTCACCAACGCTGAGCCGCCCTCGGCAGGACAGCCGATCTCCAGCTTTCGAATGCCCGCGAACTTCGCGAGCAAGCCCTTGAGTTCTGCGAACTTCTGGTTCGCCTGGTCAGCCTTCTTCTGATCTCCCGCCTCCTTCGCTTCGGTAGTGAGTCGCTGCGCCTCAGCCGCCAGAGCGATGACCTCGGCCTCCTGTGCGCCATCCATCTCTTCGAACTCGCCGCCGCTTTTCACCTGCTTGTCTGGCGGCATCGCCTTGGCGCTCGCCACCATTACCGTGGCGCCGGCGCCTGACTCTTCGACAAAGACCTTGTGTGGCTGCTGCTGATTCTCATTGCCGGTCGGTGCTTCGAAGCTCTGCTCTTTGAACTCGACCTCTTCCCCTTCTTCATCCCCCTTGAACATGCCCTTCACCTTCTGGATGAGCTTGCGGATGGCGCCGTGCACTGTGGCCTGGATGCCCTCGATGATCTCTTTGACCTTGGCGGTGATGCCGCCCAGGCCGAGGAGCTTGGCGAGCAGGTCGATGGCGATGGGGATGAGGGAGGCCAGCGCGTTCTCGACGCCGTCGGCGGCGGGCTTGAGGATGCCGGCGGCCAGGTCGGCCATGAAGTCGACGACCGACTTCACCACGCCGTAGATCTTCGAGATGTTGTCGGCCAGGAAGTTCACGAAGTTCCACACCGTCATGATCACGTTCAAGATGGCGCCGACCGGGTTGAACATCGTCGCCAGGCGCAAGATCGCCTGCTTGACGATCGTCTCCAGAATCCAGTCCTTGATGCCGTCGATTACCATCTCCCAGAGGGAATCGATGTCCTCCTTCACGGCCTCCCACAGGCCCTCGAGTCCGCCGGTGATCAGGGCTTCTGTGTACTTCCACACGTAGTCGAAGACCACGCCGGCCGTCTCGCCAAGCTCTTCGACAATGACACCCTTGATGCCCTCTTGGGTCAGCCCCAGCACCTGGGCCACCAGCGAGAACACCCCGGCCAGATCCCAGTTGTCGGGCAGGGTCAGGCCCATCTCGCCGAGCGGCCCGACCAACCACTCGAAGAAGCCCGTCTTGAGGTGATCGAGGAAGTTGTCGCCGAACTGCTTGAAGCCCAGCGCGCCACCTTCGATGACGTTGCCCGCGAAACCAATGGGGTCCTCGACGATGAGATCGATGGACTCCATCGCCCTGCCGAGCATGGCGTAGAATTCTTCGGGCGGGATGCCGGCCAGGTTGAGGATGCCCTCGAGGATCAGGCGACCCATCTCTTCCCAGTCGCCCGTCAACACCGCCTTGGTCAGTGACAGCGCAAATTGGATGCCCGCCTTGTAGGCCTCTATCAACGCAGTGATGCCCGCGAGCATCCAGTCGAGTAGCGCGTTAGCGACCTCTTTGAGCTTCTCGGCGATGTAGTTGACCGCTTGCTTGGCCAGGTTCACCGCCGCATCGATGAACTCTGTCAGCGCGGCGGCGAGACCCGGGAAGATGTCGCCCAGGAGCCCATCGACCATGAACTTGAGGAACTCGCCGTAGGCTTCAAGCGCGGCGCATACAAACGAGCAGCAGGCATCGATCAGGCCGGTAGCGAAGTCCTTGGCGGCATCGATGACGGCCGTAACCGCAGCGACCAGGCCATCGAGGATCGAGCCAATGGCGGACGACAGCGCATCAAAGGCCGAGCTGATCGCAGAGACCGCAAGATCCCACCAGGAGACGTCCTCGGACTTCTCATCGGCGGCCCTCTACTTCGCCACGGCGCTACTCACAGCAGCATCCTTATTG
>CAZEIY010000348.1:0-1193 GCA_964512375.1 uncultured Rickettsiales bacterium
ACGCAGACCTCGGCACCGGACTCCTCAAGAATGCCGGCCACGTAGAGGAGACTCAATGGCTGGATTGCACCTAGCGCGTGGACGTTCTGTGCCAACGCTGCAGTGCGCTCAAGGGCTACGTTGGGGAAGATCAGGCATATGCGGAGACCGGAGAGAGGCAATACATGCGACTCGGTAGTAGATTTGTTCATGATTCTGTCAACATGGAAGGAACAGCACTGATTGTCTATGACGGTTGACAGGTCGCCAGGCGGAGTTCAAGGGCAAGCTGCCTCTATGAATGTACCGGACTTGGACTTGGAGCAACTGGGCGAGGTGCCCTTCGCGTTAGTCACCCATAGGGAGTTGCGTCGGCGGAGGCTCGTACCGGTCGAGGCCTTGGGAAGGAAGCTGGTTGTCGTCTGGAACCGTGGCAAGCCACGCGTCTATGAAGACTCCTGTCCCCACCTGGGTCTCCCTATGAGCCTCGGGCGTTACCAGGGTGATCGCCTTACCTGTAGCTATCATGGCTGGAGCTTCGACGCTGCAGATGGCTCCGTCCTGGAGCAGCCCACCCTGAGCAAGGCATTGCCCTGTAGGCTTATTCGCCTGGGTTGCCTCGTCGCCGGCGATCTCGTGTTCGCCTGGTTGGGGCCTCTCGATGCGGAAGAGCGGGTGCGTGCCGTGCTGCCGGAGCACGTTCTCAGTGGAATGTCGTGCTTCTCAGTGGAGTTTGAGACTCCCTACTATCTTGCATTGTTCTCGTCCGTGGACATGGCGCACTACTCCTTCCACACGGGCTACCGTCCCCTCTACTCGATCTATCGACTCTTGAGGGACCAGGGCGCGCCGCCCGGAGGCGCCTTTGCGGGAGAGGTTGTTGAGGAGACCGACCACCGTGTGACAATTCGTGTTGAGAGTGCTGGGCGCACCATCCACCTATATGCGTCGGCCACCGAGATGGACGATGGGAGCGTGAACTTCTTCCAGAGCTATGTGACGCCGATCTCGCCGACCCGCACTCGCTACTGGGAGTGCTACAGGCCACGGGGTGGCAGGCTCACCAATCTGATCGCCAGGGCGACATTCATGGTGGCGACACGTCACCTAATTACTGGTGAGGACAAGCTGTGGACTGGTGCTTCTCGTGAGAACTTTCTGAGCGGTCGGAATATTCACATGAGCAAGAATGATCTTCCTCTGGGGGTCCACTT
>CAZEIY010000348.1:1293-4927 GCA_964512375.1 uncultured Rickettsiales bacterium
CGGGTCCATAGAGCGTCTGTGCGCAACACCCCTGTTCCTTGCGCTCCCCGAGCGTGTTCGGGAGGTTGTCCTGGATCGCACTCAGTTTCGGAACTTTGTCCGGGGTGACGTTCTCGCCTGGGAGGGACAGCCTCTAGCGCACCTGGTGGTGGTGCTGGATGTCTTCATGAAGCTCAGTGTCTGTCAGAGCAATGGCCGCAGCAAGGTTGTCGGAGTGGTTGGGGCGGGCGTGGCACCGTACTGGCCGGATACACTTCATGGTAGGCCACTATCCGCTTCACTCATCGGATTGCAGTCAGGTGTCATTGCGAAGGTGCCGCTGGCACCGATTCGCCACGGTATCAGCAGCTATGCTCACTTTGCATTCATCTACGCTGAGCAGTTAGCTGATTGGATCGCTGTGCTGGAGGAGCAGCTTGTAGTTACCCGCGCCGCCACCGTTCCAGAACGACTCGCCGGCCTTCTGGGTTTTCTGCTCAAGCGTTGTGGTGACGTCGATACGGGCGTGATTCCAGCCAACCTCAGCAGGCAGGAACTCGCGGAGGCCGCTGGCACGACGCCCGAGACCACGATCCGACTTCTGAGCAAGTGGGAGAAAGCGTCGATCATAGAGAAAGTTCCCAGCGGCGGACTTCGCATCCGAGATCTGGCAGCACTCCAACGATTGGCCCAGGGCCTTGTTCCCTGATGCACTCTTGTGGGAGTGTGCCATTTCGCACGATACGTGAAGTGCTAGGCGGAGGCGCTGATGGTGGAAGACAACAACGAGGACATCTTCGAGGAAATGCTCCGTTATGTCGGACTCGACGAACAGGACAGGGCATCCCTGAAGTCGTTATTTCCCCTGTCCGAGTCAGCGCTTGATGAGTTGGTCACTAGATTCTACTTCAGGGTAGATCTCCATCGAGGTGCAAGGGAGATCTTCACTGACCCTGAAGTGCAGCGTCCTCGTCTCGGCAAGACCCTGGTGGGTTGGGTCACCTCGACATTCAGTGGGCCCTATGATCAGGAGTATGCACGTCGCCGAGAGAACATCGGTCGAGTGCACGTCAAGCACCTGCTTCCTCAGCGCTACATGGTCTCAGCGATGAACATCGTCCGCTCCTGGGCGACGGAACTCTGCTTCCAGTTGTCCGATGCTGAGCCCGAGGAGATCTTTCGGGCGGTGCGAGCCGTTAACCGGATCTTGGATGTCGATCTGGTGTTGATGCTCTCCACCTATCAGGAAGCCCTGCTGGCTCGAATGCAGCGTCAGAACAGGCTGGGGAGGATCGGTGTTGTATCGGCGGGGGTTCACCCTGCGCTGAGGAACTCGCTGGGTTCTATCGCCCTGCTCGCCGCTGCGCTGAAGGAGCGCCCCGCGGTGAGCGCGGACCCGCGCTCGATGGATCTGGTCAAGAGGCTACTAGCCAATGTTGAGGAGACCGAGCTGGCGCTGCTCAGGCTGCTCTCCTACTCAGCCCTCGATGAGCCGGCATCCGGGATGAGTAGTCTTGACGCCGTGTTCGATGCGGTGCTGCCCCGGGTTGATATTCCAGTGGGCTGCGTGGTCACGAGAGACATCGACCCGACCCTCCCGATGGTGTCTATGGTCGGGGGGCGTCTTGAGCAGGCTATCTTCAACGTGGTGGAGAACGCGGCGGAGTGTTGTGTCGGCGAGGGCAATCTATGGCTGCGCGCCCGCAGGGACGGGGACGAGGTCGTGCTCACCATCCGAGACGATGGGGAAGGACTGGTGTCCGAAGACGCCTCCCGGGTATTCGAGCCGTTCTTCTCGACCAAGTCAGGTCGGCTTGGACTCGGCCTGCCTCTCAGTCGCCATCTGGTGTTGAGTGATGGGGGGCAACTTTCCTTTTGCAGTGAACGTGGTGTCGGGACCGAGGTCACCTTCAGGTTGAGGACTTGAATGTGCGGGTACTGATCGTCGATGACAATCAGGATCTGGGTGAGGCCCTGAGCGAGCTGCTTGGTCGCCGCGGGGTCCAGGTGATGGTCGCGTTTGACGGGAAGGAAGCTGTCGAACTGGCGTCTATTCATGAGTTCGATGCTGCTATCGTTGATCTTCGTCTCCCCGGTTGTTCAGGGATAGAGGTCCTCAGGGTGCTGACTGAGGCGACGGTGCCTCCGACTAAGCTCGTGATGATGACTGGCTGCTACGAGAGTGCCGTTAGCGACGAGGAACTGAGCCAGTTCAACATCGCAGGTGTATTGAGGAAGCCCTTTGACCCGACGGAACTGTACGCCCTACTCGGCTTGAGAGACGAGGCTGGCAGCCGGCCTGTTTCCAGAGGCTGCTGGATTGCGACATTGGGCGCACAGGTCGAGTTCGGGGACCACCCTGAACTGTGTCATGTCGAGGTCGATTCGTTCTCGGACATAGCTTCGCTGAGCCAGGCATTGGCCCAGGATCGGTACTCCGTCGTGGTCCTTGGTGGTTCATTCGACAGCCCTCGTGTGGTCGAGGACATCAAGGCTTTAGATGGTGACCTGGCGGTTACTACCTCCCAGAATCGAGAGATGGTTGTAGCGGCCATTCAACGCAGCGAAGTGAGGCGTGCGACCACCTTGGAACTGGTCACGATGCAGCGCGTATTCGAGAATTCTGAGTCGGCCATGCTGGTGGTCGAGGAAGAACCTCCAGTCGTGCTGGCATGGAACAGGGCTCTCAGCCGTTTGCTGGTGGGGCTTCCAGTCTCAAGGCTGAACAGGGCCGCCCTACAGACCCTTGAGGGGAGCAGTGGACAAGGCGGAACTCTCAACGACCTCGTCGCTGAAGCGCGCGCTGAGGAGCAGGTGATCAGCAGAGCTGTCTCGGTGCGCATGGGCGGAGGTCGAGTCCGGCCTCTTATGGTCTCTGCAACGCCCCTCGGGATCGCCGACCGAATCAGCTTGACCTTTGTCCCGGAGTCGAGGGCATCTGCTGAGGCCCTGGCAATGGTTGGTTCGACAGCCGCGGGCGTGGCACACGAGATGAGGAACACGCTCGCCGGCGTGAGCTCGTCATTGTCTGTTCTCAAGGGGCGGCTTGACGAGGACACCGAAGAGGTCGCAGTCATCGATCAGGTACTGGCCAGGGTCGCGCAGGGAGCAGAGGTGATCTCTGATCTCCTGGTCTTCGCACGTCCGAACGTGCCAAGGCTCCGCGCAGTACCGGCCCGTATCGTGCTTGCAGCGGCAGTGGCTCAGATTGCTGAGGAAGGACACTCAGACTGTTTGGTTCGTTTCGAGTGTGAAGATCCATCCCTCAACATCGTCGTCGACCCGATACTCACTCAGATGGCCCTGGTTAACCTTGGCTTGAACGCTGTGCAGGCCGTCGACGGACCCGGTGAGGTGGTCCTGAGTGCGGCCATCGTCGCCGATCAGGTCGAACTGAGCGTGAGAGACAGTGGTCCTGGTGTTCCAGCCGAGATCCGCGATGACTTGTTCACACCATTCTTCACTACACGGGCCAGGGGTTCAGGCCTCGGCCTGGCCAATGTTCGCAAGACAATTGAGGCGCAGGGGGGAGCGGTTGAGTTGGTGTCTGGTGCCCCCGAGACGACGTTCTTGTGTCGTCTTCCGTTGCGTCCGATCCAAGAGGAGGTAATCGGATGAAGACTGGCCGCCCTGCACTTGTTGTTGATGATGAGGA
>CAZEIY010000349.1:0-4895 GCA_964512375.1 uncultured Rickettsiales bacterium
TGCTGACCGACGGCTTGGATGGGGTCTCGGGAAATGCTGATGATGACTGCAACGATAACGACATCTCGCAGCCTACTCTGGACGTCGACTGCGACGGTGTGCTGACGGCCGCTGATTGCGACGACACAGTGGCTACCGGTGCGGCTTTTGGAGCCATCGCCGACGATGCCGACTGTGATGGGGTGCCTACCGATGGCTTAGATGGGGTCTCGGGAAATGCCGATGATGACTGCAACGACAACGACATCTCGCAGCCCAACCTGGATGCCGACTGCGATGGGGCACTTACCGATGGCTTAGACGGGGTGCCGGTAAATGCCGATGATGACTGTAACGACAACGATCCCATTCAACCTTCCGGTGATGCGGATTGCGATGGTGTGCTCTCTGCTGCTGACTGCGATGACGCGGATCCCGCCCTGCTCGCCAGTGCCAATGATGTGGACTGTGACGGCACGGTGACAGCGAACGACTGCGACGACAACGACAACACCATCCAGGACTCGGGCACCGGCGAGTCGGCGGCCTGCCCAGCCACCTCGTGCCTCGAGATCGTGACTAACGGATACGATATTGGAGACCAGTTGTATTGGCTCGACCCCGATGGACAGGGCGCTTTCGAGGCATGGTGCGATATGAGTACTGGCACGGGCGGTTGGACTGCCTTCTATGTGGGTACGAGTGGCAGTCAGTTTGCGGTCTTTGAAGATGAGTTGGATGATTGCTCTCAGCCTGCTTCAGAGTGCTTGAGGCTGCCTCCCTCATCGCTGGCGAGCAATGCAGAGTTCGGTGTCCGCTGTGGAAGCACAATGCTGTCGTTCCCCATGTCGGCCGCGTTGATCGATTATTTTACTGAGGGCACTCAGGTGAGCTGGCAGTCCCTTGGTCCACCAAGTATCCAGGATGGTTCCTATGGGGGCGCCGCCACAGTGTCTGCGGAGTTCTTTACCGGTAGCGGGGCCCTGGCACTGGGCTGGATGGTCAGTATGGATGCTGCAGGTACAGGCGGAATCTTCGCAGGCAGTGACCCCGGGAACGCCTTCTGTAATGGCACAGCGGATACGACCTCAGCGGTCTATCTCTTCTATCGATAGGTCGCTTGATGGAACACCTGGGATACGAAATGCATCGAAGTAGATTGAACAGCTTCTCCGCTAGCGCGATGGGTCTGACGTTGCTGTTTGTCGTGGGGACTGTGGCTTCTGCCTGTCAGGGCTCGAGTACGGTGCTCGCGCCTCCCGAGATCCTCTCCCTTGAGGTCGAGAGCACGCATGTCACCCCAGGACTCACTATCAGCATGGAGGTCGAGGCTGGCGCTGTCGGCCTGCTTTCCTACGAGTGGAGCGCGGCCGTCGAAGGTGCTGCTGACAGCCCAGCCGGAGAGTTCACCGAGCCGCTCAGCTACCTGACCACCTGGACAGCTCCGTATGACGAGGGCTCCATCCTCATCACGATTGCTGTGTCGGGGGGCGGTGGTATCACCACCATGACGGTACCAATCCTGGTCGGACCTGGCATCGATGGTGACGAGGATGGTCACGCTGTCGGAGCAGGTGACTGCAACGACTCCGATGCCAGCATCTTCCCCGGAGCACCGGACCTGCAGGATGGAATCGACAATGACTGTGATGGTCTGGTTGATGAGGGCGCTGAGGATGTCGACGACGACGGCGATGGCATGTCGGACGTCCAGGGAGACTGCGACGACGATGATGCCAACGTCTACCCCGGTGCCACTGAAGTCCTGAACAACCAGGATGACAACTGCAATGGCGTGATTGACGAGAACACCGATGCTTCCGACGACGATGGGGACGGCTTCTCAGAGGAAGAGGGCGACTGCAACGACAGCAACTCGACTATTCACCCCGCGGCACTCGAACTCCTGGATTCAGTCGACAACGACTGTGATGGGGTCACTGATGAGAACACGGTAGGCAGTGACGATGACGGGGACGGCTACTCGGAGTTGCAGGGTGACTGCGACGATGGGAATGCAGATACCTGGCCCGGTGCTGAGGAACTCTCCGATGGCGACGACAACGACTGCAATGGTCAGATCGATGATGGGGCTTTCATCACGGACGACGATGGGGACGGCTACACCGACCTTGCCAACGACTGCGATGACAGCAATCCATACACCTATCCAGGAGCCCCTGAGTACGAAGACGATCAAGACAACGACTGTGACGGCTCCATCGATGAGAACATGGACGTCTCGGACAACGATGGGGATGGTTTCTCTGAAGCTGAGGGCGACTGCAACGATGCCAACCTCCTCATCTATCCAGGGGCGGTCGAGCTCGATGATGGTATCGACAACGACTGTGATGGTCTGGGTTACTCGAACCCTCCTGTCGCCATTGGTTCGGTGGTGGGCGATGCGCTGGCTTGTGCTCCGGTCACAGTCTCTGCGGTCAACTCGTATGACCCTGACGGTGACACCCTCGACTTCAGTTGGTACTTCACAACGACGCCACCGATCTCTCAGATCACCGATGTGGACATCGTGGGCGCTACTTCGATGGAGGCGGCGTTCGTGCCAGACGCAGAGGGCTATTGGGCCCTGGCTCTGCAGGTAGAGGACGGCTCTGCGGTCTCGTCGCCGGTGACCGTGGGCTTCACGGTCGCCCCTGTTGAGCACAACAATCCACCGGTCGCAGCATTCACACAGGCGAATCTCTCTGACCTTAGCGCGGCGACCTGCATGCCAAGTAGCGGCGGCTGCTCATGCACTCCTTGCGATGCGAACTACACCATCGATGCGACAGCTAGCACCGATCCGGATGGCGAGCCGCTCTGGTACGACTTCAGCGCGTCTAAGTTAGGTGGTGACGGTGCGCCGCCCTACATCGTGGACAATGCTGATGGTACCGCTGAGTTGAGCTTCACCATGGGCGTTGCCTGCGCTCCTGACACCTCGAATGGATTCTACGAGGTCGAGGTCCAGGTGCATGACTGCAGTGGAGCGACGTCCACAGCAACCTTGCAGATCAACTACACCTGCACCGGTAGCTGAGGCTCGTCTGCAGCGCTCTCGCACCGACTCAAGAACCCTCCTGATCTCAAAGACCTGACCAGATCATTTCCGAGCGTTGGCCGAAATGCGTTCGTATTTTGTATGCATTCGGAGCAGGCCTTTTCTCCATATCTTGGGGACGATTGCATGTTGCACATAATTCGCCCCACGCGGCGGGGTTCTTTGTGAACGAAAAATGCCAGCTAACTGGTTGATTTTAATTGTGAATATAGCGCGCCATGGATTGCGCGAAAGACGCTGTTTACAGGATAGTCGAGCACCAATAATCTCTTTCTTGAAGGTGACGCTCTTTTACAGATTGTTTTGACCCTTCCAGGTGCGGTTTCGACTTCGGTCGGGCCGCGTGGAGATGACTCCAAACCCTGGATTCTGCGCCAGTAATGGTCCCTCGGGATGATTGCTGGTGGTCGGTGGAAAGACATTCCTGTCGCAACTGGTCTTCGGGCCGGCTGAGATAGGGACGAGCCACAAACCGACGTTTCTCGTCAGCACCGCAAGGTGGGCGCGGGAGAAGCAGGAGATAGGATGGAGTCCTGGAGGGTGACAGAAGTTCCGACGCTGCGAGAGTAGCGATGGAGTCTTCGTCACCGTCCTCGCAACCCCAAGAGTGCCGCCGGATGAAAGAAGCCGGCAGGGTCGAGCAGGGAGTAAGCCGTCAAGACCGGACCAACGGTGAAGACGGAACGAAGCGGGTGTGGAAACCCGCGCTGGTAGACCTGCCCGACTTGAAGTGCTGAAGGGGGCGAAAAGCTCATGAGGGGAGTCTCTTAGGAACGAAGGCCTTCGGGTCGTCGTTTGCAAGCGTAGGTCTTCGGACCAACGTGGAAGAGAGATGGCTCGCAGAGAGATAACTCTGAGGGAGAGGGTAAGTTCAAGAGAGGTGCTTGTGTTGGGTTCGGTGTTGGGCCCGGCCAAGGCAGATGCGGGAAGACGCCAAGAGCTGGAAACGATCCTTTTTGGAGAGTGACTAAGGCTGAAGGTGAGTCGGTGAAGGCCAAATTGAGCCGGTACCGCGCTGCTGAAACTCTGAAGAACAACCTGACTCCGAGAGAGATGTTCAGTTGGCCTCGGCTAGCTGGAACTGTCTGCGGTGCTAGATACCCTGGAGAGCCCACTCCACTATTGGATGCCATGAAGGAGCCCCCGTTTAGGCGGTGGGCGCTGAGATGGCGCGAAGCGGTACCAGAAGTTGTTTCGGCAACCTCGAGTAGCGCAACGTAGGGTCACTGAGAAGGCTTTGCACCACTTGCAGCTTGCTGTTGGTGGGCGGGGCGCTCCCAAACGAAGTGTTGGTTCCAGCTTGCTGGTTTCAGCGCAACGAGTGGGGCTCAGTCTGGTGACCGTCGAGGTCCTTCGGGATAGCGGCAGTCGCCTCTGGCACGTAAGGACACTTCGGTGGAGAGACGTGTGGGAATCCTGGCTTGCCAGGAGAGACTGAGGAAAGGCGCAACGGTCTTGAGTCAGCTTGCTGACCTGAGGCGCTGAGGCTTCTTTCTCGACGGCAGAGACTCAACTGGCTTGCCGGGGGAGGAGAAGCAGTCGAGAGGCTGGGAACGGAAGGTCGGCTTGCCGACCGGAAGAGAGCAGCTGGGGTAGTTGTAGCTCGAATATCGGCTTGCCGAAGGACGAGAAGCAGTTGCTCAAAACCAAAGAAACGAAAACTGGGAAGGGCGTCACCTTCCCTTTTTTCGTTCTGGGCTGTGGTCGGCTCCTACTCAGCTCGATCCGTTCCCTTGGCTCTGGACGAAAGGGGCCATTTCAGGCGCGAAGAGCCTCGATGTCAGCGATCGTCTTTGGGATGGCTTCGGTGAGGTTTTCGGGTTCACCAGAGGTGATCAGGATATCGTCCTCA
>CAZEIY010000350.1:0-4881 GCA_964512375.1 uncultured Rickettsiales bacterium
CGGTGCGCACACCCGCGCGACGACCAGAGACCATGTCGTGCGGAGAGTCCCCCACAAAGATGGCGCGCGTCGGCTCACTGCCCAGCTGTTCCAGTGCCTGGTGCACTGGCATCGGGTCCGGCTTGTGCCGTTCGACATTATCGGCGCAGACCAACACCTCAAAGATGCCCGTCAAACCCAGAACACGAAAAGCACGCAGGCTGCTGACCCGATGCTTACTGGTGACGAGTGCGAGCTTGATTTGGCGGTTCTGGAGTTCAGCGAGGAGCTCCGAGATCCCGGAGTAGGGGCCCAACATCTCGTCGTGATGCTCGTTGCTGAAGTCACGAAACGTGACCCGCATGAGCTCGTGCTGCTCGGCATCGCTCGCGAAGTCGTGCAGTTGAGTGGTCAAAGGGGTGCCGAGACCGGCCAACCACAGCTCGTCCGACGGCACATGGCCGAGGCAGCGCTGCATCGTGTGCCGGTAGGCCGCAAGAATCAGCTCGACTGAGTCCGCAAGGGTGCCGTCGAGATCGAAGAGCACCGTATCAATCGATTCGCTCATCACCGAACCCAGTCAGGACAGACGAAGACCACAGTCGCTACAGCAGTTCTGGACGAGAGGTGCTGCCGTCCCACACGCTGGGCAGGGGGGGGTCTCATCGTCAAAGAGCACGGATTGCTCAGCACCGCGTCCTTCGCGCTGCACCATCTGCTGCCATTGCTCGTCAAGCAAGTCACCCAGCCACGCCCTGTCCTGCTCCCGCACCAGGAGCACTACTTTCGTGCCTCATCCGCCGCCCTTCCGGCGAGGACGAACAATCGCGGCCGGCAGCCCCACCTGCAGGCAGAGGCCATGGACCTCCTTGATGTACGAGAGGGAACCCTCCATGACAGCCTGTGTCGGGCTGTCGCGAAGAATAGAAGCTGCTTCAGTCGAATCCATCGTCACCGAGTGTAAACCGATTTAGAATGTCCCGCCGGGGGAGACAGAGACACCGGCTAACTGAGGAAGGGAACTCCCGATGTCGACTCGCGCCAATCTCTCGCCAGAACACCTCATCCGCCAGGCCTGGAAAGTCTTCAAGCTGCGACCCTGGCTCTGTATCGCCATGTTCGTGCTCTACTCCATGACCCAGCCGGGTAGCGGCAGTGGGGGCAGTGGGGGAGGCAACAGCCTCAGCGACCTGAGTTCAATCGACCAGGCAGGAGCCCTGCTCCTGACGGTGATGCTCGCAGGAATCGGCATCATGGCCTTGATCGTCCTAGTCATCTCCGGGCCGATGCGCGGCGGCTACGAGTTGGCCATGTTGAGGATGGTCCGTGGCGACCAGAACGTGGTCTTCACCGACCTGTTCGCCGGCTTCTCGAAGTTCGTCAAGCTCATGCTGACGATGCTGCTTGGCGCGCTCATCGTCGTGATTGGCATACTACTCTGCATTGTCCCCGGCCTCATTCTGGGTCTTGGTCTCTGGCCGGCCTACCTGCTCGTGATGGAAGACGACCTGGGCCCCGTCGAAGCGCTGAAGGGCGCCTGGGAGCTCACCGATGGCTACAAGATGGAACTGCTCGTGCTGGGTATCGCCAACGCCGTGCTGGTCTTCGCAGGCCTACTCTGCTGCTGTGTAGGCGTGTTCGTTGCTGGGCCGGTTGCCCAACTCGCCTGGGCGGGTGCCTACGACGAGATGCGCAGGGCCAGCGGCGCTCTTGCCCTTCCACCAGCACCTGCTCAGCCGAACCAGGCGTCCGAGCAACCCATCGACCCAACCGTGGGCACGCCTGCCCCCACGACACTCGGGCCGGGAGATGTCACGAATGACGGCGATGAAGAGGCAACGGGTAAAGGGCCGTTAGACGAGTAGCTGCCGCCGCGGGGCAGCCCTGATCTGGTTAGCTCCGAAGCAGGCCCTTGTACTCGGGCTGGAAGGCTAGAGCGCGCTCAGCGCGCTCTACTGCAGGGGGCAGCGTGATGTCCTGCGCCTCGATAGCGAGCAGCGCTTGTTCATCTACTTCGTCGATCAACTCCGCGGGCATGTAGCGATTTGCGTAGTCGAGGTAGACCCCCTCACGCACGAACAGATCCATCAACTCTGCGTCGAGATGACCATCCTTCTTCATGAAACCCATGATTCGCATGGCCTCACTCAGCTTCTTGGGCTTCTTGTAGGGCCGGTCGAGCGAGGTAAGAGCCTCGAAGACATCAGCAATGGCGAGCAGCCGCGCGGGAATAGACATGTCGCCAGCGAACAGGCCGCGCGGGTACCCCTTGCCATCCATCTTCTCGTGGTGCCCCCCCGCATACTCGGGGACTCTCTGCATGTGCTGCGGAAAGGGCAGCGCCTCGAGCATCTGGATGGTGTGCACCATGTGCCCGTTGATGACCAGGCGCTCCTCTTCGGTCAGCGTACCCCTCGAGATGCACAGGTTCTCCAGCTCCTCCTCGTCCAGGAATGGCCTCAGCGCTCCCCCCTCCATGTAGGTCATCTTCGCTAACTCAGCGAGTCGCTCCTTGTCTGATTCTGGGAGGTACTCACCGCCGTAGTTGACCCGCTCTATGAAGGAGAGGACCTCGGCTAGCAGAGCGCGCTCCTCCCGAGTCTTTTCCTCTGCCTCAAGGAAAGAAGTGCCGTCTCGGACTGCATTGAGGATGACATCGCGCTGCATCACCTCGACTCGGGTGCGAATCAGGCCGATCCGATCCCAGATCCGCTCGAGCTTGGTGGCCTTGTCCATGACATGGACCGGAGTGATGACCTTGCCGCAGTCGTGCAGCCAGCCGGCAATGCGCAACTCGTACCACTCATCTTCGGTGAGGTCGAAGTCTGCAAAGGGGCCCTGGTCCTGGCTGATAACCTTCTCCGTCAGCATCTCAAGGAGGATCGGCACCCGCTCGCAGTGACCTCCTGTGTAGGGAGACTTCGAGTCGATAGCTGAAGCGATCATCTTGATAAATGACTCGAGGAGGACCTTCTGCTGCTGGTGCAGGAGCTGGTTCTCCAGCGCGACCGCTGCCTGACGGGAGAGAGCCTCGACTGCTCGTTGCTGCTCAGCCGTAAAGCCAGTGACCGTGTTCTCATCATCCCGGGCGTTGATTAGCTGAAGTACACCCAATAGCGCCTTGCGCTCGTCCACCATGGGGATGGTAAGCACTGAGGTCGTGCGATAGCCAGCGGACTGGTCAAATGCTCGAGTGCCGCTAAAGTCGTATGCATCTGATTCATAGGCATCGAGCACGTTCACCGAGATCAGAAGGTTTGCCGCGACCGTCGCGACATTACTGAGGTTCTGCTTTCCTCGCGAGTCTCGCAGCGGGAGCATGGGAAGAGAAATCTCTACGCCGGTCGTGCCGCCCTGCACCAGGCCCATGGTGTCGTTGCGCAAGATGGCAAACCTCAGTTGCTCATCGTCGGTGCTCACGTAGACCGTGCCGCCATCTGCCCGACACAGAGCCTTCGCCTCAAGCAGAATCCGCTCGAGGAGCCGATCTGTGCTCTCGACGCTCACCTGCTGTGACTTGCTCTCAGAGTTCACCACGATCCTCCTGCCGCATTGAGAGCGACAAGCATAGCGGACCCGGACGAGCCCTGGAGAGCGTGCTAGCCTTGCCCCCTTCACAATTCGATATCTACCGAGCTAGTCACCAGTCAACTGCTTCGGCATTACCCCATAGAGGAACAAATAGATGAGCGATTACAGTTGCGAGAAGTGTGGCATGGGCGTCAAGGGAATGGCCTGTGCCAAGTGTGGCAAGGACCTCGAGCACGCGGTGCTCACCAAGCCCGACGGCACAGAAGTGCATGTAAGTACATGCCCGGATGGCTGCGGCAAGATCAAGTCTCCCATGTGCTGCGGCTCAGACATGAGCAGCTGTAGCATCGACTAACCGTCAGAGGACTCCCATGTTCACTCCAGGACGCAGCTTCCTCGGCTCCACCGACATGACTCCGGTGAAGATGTCCACCGAAGAGAAGGCCGAGCTGCTGGAAGCGACTTCCTGGACGAAGGACCTGAGCTGGGAACAAGTACTCGGACTCGCTGCCTACATGCAGATCATGCAGATCCGAAGTGGCCACACCGTATTTCGTGAGCACGACCGCGAGGCCTTCATGTGCCTGGTGATTCAAGGCAACGTGGGAGTCTTCAAGGAGGACTCTCAACTCGGACAGAAAGAGTTGGCCCGCCTGGGCCCTAGCAAGGCCTTCGGAGAGCTGGCGCTGTTCGATGACCAACCTCGCTCCGCCACGGTGACCGCAAACAGAGATTCCAAGCTGATGGTGCTGAGTAAGGAAGCCCTCGATAAGCTGAGCGAAGAGCGGCCTGAGCTGGCGAACAAGCTCCTTTGGATGCTCATACGAGTGGTCACTGGACGGCTCAGGCAGACTTCTGGAGCGCTGGTCGAGAGCCTGTAGCCCAAGCACAGCCCTGCTGGGTCAGTAGCGCCCACAAATCTCCTTGTTCGCCCCCCCTGCGCCTGCTACAAGCCGGTCGCTGGGCGCGCTATCGCGCCAATGGAGACCACAACATGCGCTCATCTGACCTGCTTGCTCTCTGCTTCACTTTCTTGATCCCGCTGGCGGGCTGCACCGCTCAGGCACCTACCGGCGACAGTGATGACGATGAGCACGCCCTGCCCTCCCTGCCCGACTTCGTCTCCGACTGCGACGAGGACCTGAACGACACCCTCGAGGATGCCGCCGGGCTCATCGGTGAGAATCGACAGATGTACGAGGACGTGCGCCTGTGCTCCGGAGACCGCGACTACTACCGCGTAGATGTTCCTGCCGGCAAGTGGCTGAGCGTCGAGATCACCATCGACGGGAGCGGGAATAACTTCACTGATTCGAGCGACCTGGACCTCTGGGAGATCGACTCGAACGACGAGGAGATCTGGTGGTCAGC
>CAZEIY010000351.1:0-4870 GCA_964512375.1 uncultured Rickettsiales bacterium
CGGACTCTCAGGCTCGTGCTGCTCAGTCATTAGCAGGGGTTATTGCTGTGTCGTGCGATCCGGTCAAGGGCCGCTGGGCGCGAATTGGAAGGGAGCTGAGAAGGTGACCGCACCCCCGCTGGGCTTCGGCATCTTCAACGAGAAGAGCTTCTTCTCCATGCACTTTCGCATTGTCTCGGACTTCAGGGTTGAGCGCCCTTCAACGACGACACCTCGTATGCGGCCGTCGTTACTCAAGGTCATGTTCAACCACATCACCCCCTCTAGCGAGTCGTCCTGCTGACGAGCCTGCTCGTAGCAGTAGCGGAACTTCCGATGCGCTGATGTCACTTTGCCGTTGACAATCTTCATGTCCACGAAGCCCTGGTCTCCGCCGACCGTTGTGGGAGCCGTCACCGCTTTGGCGCGCTCGATGTCATCAGCGGGTCTTGCGGAGAGTTCAGTGGCACCACTGTAGGACGACCGCCGGGCCCCCTCGAAGCGAATGCCCGACCGGCTGTCTTCCCAGTCAATATCCATGCGTTTGCTTCCGCCTCCGCTACCGGCTGTGCGGCCGGGGGTGTCTCGCCGTTGCGTACGATGCTCGCCCACCTGGACGGGGCCATCACCGATTGTGCTCGCCCCTTGAGTAGCTTCGCCAAGGCCGCTGCTGCCACTCGCAGTCATCGGACCGCTGGAGCCCGAGAAGTCCTCATCTACAAGACGGTCCTGAATGTAGAAGTACTGACCGCCGATGAGAAGAAGCAGGAGGGCAATCAGGCCGGGCAGAAACAATCGACGGGCCGCCGACGGGCGGTAGTCGAGGTCGTCGTCGAATGATTGGAACGTTTCATATGAAGTGACGTCCAGGCTCACTTCGACCGAGTTGGAGCGGGGTGCAGCGCGCCGCTCCCTCTTGCGCTTCTTCGCGGCCGGTTGTTTTGCCGTCTTGTGAACCTTGACCAGGGGCTTGGCCAGAGGGGCTGGTTCTTCTCCTGTCGCGCTAGAGGGGAGGGCACGCCCCGAGAACGTGGTGTTGCCGGAGAAGGCCTTCTGCAGGGCCTCGACCTGTTCTTCTACCGTTTGTTCATCGTCGCCTACGAGGGGCGGTGGGGGCGCAGTAGTGACCGAGCTTCCGGCGTGTGTAGCTGGAACTTTCGTCACATGGGTCGCGGCTGCTACCACCTGACGGGACACAAGTTCCAGGCGCATCGCCACCGGGCCAACCTGAAGACGGTCACCAGCTGCCCATCGGGCGAACTGAATGGGAGCGCCATTGCGCAAGGTCAGCAGTCCTGAGCCAGCAAGGTGCTTCACATAGACGATCCCGTCGGGCATCACCATGATCTCGGTGTGTGCAGGGGCCACTCCCGGATAGCTGAGCCGGAAGGCACAGCGTCCGGCGCCGACTACGAAGCTGCCTACACGAAGCGGAACTTCCTGTCCCTTGCCACCGGGTGGCTCGATGATGACGATGGGCGCTGGATCGAGGACGCTCTCGTCGAGGTCCAGTGCCATGCGACCTGTCTCGGACTGCTCGACGGGTGGCAGAGTTGGGAGGTCCTCGCTGGTTGCTGTCCCTGGAGCGACCAGGAGCTCGCCAAGAGTGGACAGGCGCGACGACGTGTCCGACTCAGCGTCAACGGAAGAGCCCGCACGGCCTACGGCGGGAGGGCCCGGCACATCGCTCTCTGTGCTTTGAGGGAATGGCGCCCTGGACCCACTGACGGTGGATTCTTCTTCCTCTGGGGAGGCGGGAGCAGTGAACTCTCCCGTATCCATGTTTGGGACAGGAGAGTCTTCTACTCGGTCACTTCGGACATACGAGAGTCGAAGGGTCACTGGACCGAGATCCAGCTCGTCATCAGCGCGTAACCGAGCGCGGTTCATTGGCTGGCCTCCCAGGAGCACCCGCCCCTCTCCGGCGAGGTTGGCCGCCTCGAGGTACCGTCCGTTCACCACGGTCACTTCCAGATGCCTGGGTGCGATAGCCGGATGCTTCAGGCGTAGGTGTGCACCATCCTCACTTCCAATCACCACGCGGTTGCGATTGATGGGTAGGACTTGCAGCACTTCGCCTCGGCGCAGTACCTCGAATCGGGGAATTACCACCTGGGGTTTGCTCATATCGGTCTATTACCAGCTAGAACAGGTCGTTGATGACCCGAGTAGAACAGGTCGTTGACGACCCGAGTCCTCATCATGATACTGCCCTGCACCACGCCGCAGCAAACAGGGGTTCCCTCCCGGCGCCGCGCGAACCAGAAAGTTACTCGATGCCCCTGCTCAAAGGCGCCATGGGCGCTACCCGCTATAGGGTTGTGGATCCGCCGTCGGATCTACAACGCGACGATCTTATCCAACTGCTCAACGAGCACGGCTTCCGCGAGCCGTTCTCGAAGGCAACTGCTGGCGAAACCCTGGGTTGGGTCAACATTCACAACCTGTGTGTTTCCGACTTCGATTCAGAGGATAGTTGTTACACGCAGTACCTCTGTTTTGCATTACGCGTCGACAACAAGCGTCTTCCCGCCAAGCTGGTGAAGGCGCGCCTCGAGCTACGTGCTCAGGAGTGGATGGATGAGCGAGGAGCGGACAGAATCCCAGCGACGGTCAAACGAGAACTCAAGGAGCAACTTGAGCTGGAGCTCCTCCCTCAACAGCTTCCCAGCGTGAACGCACACGATGTGTGTTGGGACCTTAAGGATCATAAGGTCTGGTTCTTCTCTGGAAGCAGGAAGACGAATGAATCGTTCAGACTTCGTTTTGGACAGACCTTCACCCTGGATCTCGCACCTGTGGGAGTGATGGGCGCAGTGAGCGGACATCCCATGGCGGACAGCTGGCGGCATCGATTGGATGCTGTTGGACACTCGGACTATCGACCGGAGCAAAGACTGTGAATTCTCAACCGTCTAGGGAAGAACTGCCGATGGAGCATGCCGCTGACACGTTTATGGGCCGCGAGTTTCTCATCTGGTTGTGGTGGAAGAGTGAGCAGGGGTACGCCAACATGGACTTGCCTCACTTTGGCTCAGTCGATTTTTGGATTGACGACCGCATCCGATTCCGTACGTCCGATGACAATCCTCAGGTCAGCGACCTCAAGGGGGGCGCGCCAGCGACCACCTTGGAGGCACGTACTGCCCTGGCGGCGGGCAAGACGATTGAGACCGCGCGGGTGGGATTGCGAATCAAGGAGCGTGAGTTCGCGCTGGAGTTTCGTGGCGAAGGCCTTCAAATGGGCGGACTGAAAGTGCCAGCAGAGTGCAAGGAGCCCGGCGAGGAGCAACTCTACGAGAGAATGTTCCTGCTCGAGGAGGCCTGGGGCATCGTTGATGCACTCTTCGTACGCTTTTGCGAGGACCGCCTCGACGACCAATGGAATGGGGCCGTTCTTCCTTCAATTCGGCAGTGGGTAGCGCAGGCCTGAGGCCGTTGCTAATGCGGATGCTGAGGGCTATAAAGTGCGCCGCATCCTCAGGAGTCGTAGCTCAGCTGGATAGAGCGCTGGCCTCCGAAGCCAGAGGTCGCGGGTTCGAATCCCGCCGACTTCACCACTACCGTTCCTGGCGTATCGACACCGAGATCTCTCAGAACTCGATGATCACCACTCCGCGATCGATCTCACCCTTGTCCTTGCGGGGGGTGGGCCGGGGGCGCTCTGGGGGCTGGGGTCGCTCAATGCGCGCGGGCTGACGCTCGAGCTTGTCGCGTTCCTGTTCGCGCTTGATCTTCTCGATTATGTACGCATCCAGCATCAAATCGCCCTGTCAGGAGCGCCGTAGCGGCGCGCCCATGCTCTGACTATAGGGTCACACGGAGGGGTTTCGAAAGGGTCGGGACAAAACTCGCCCGTAGCGACCGCTGATCATTCGGAGTCCAGAGCCACTCGAACGCTATCAACCTGGCTCTCACTCAGCCCTCCCTCTAGCGCAACTTCGAGTGCTTCTCTTCCAAGAACCTTGTAGATCTCTGTGGCGAGCGGGTCTCCCGAGAGTGCGCCCTGGTTTCGCTTGATGCTGAGGAGGTCTCCTCGTGCGACAGGGCCCGTGATGGCCTCTCCGGGACGTCCGCACTCGAGCCCCGCCATCGTGCCCATCACCAGAGGCCACAGCAGCTCCCAGGCGGAGGAGACATCTCCAGTGGCGCGTCCCATCACCCGAGTTGCAGCGGATTGAAGTGCTACCAGGCAGTTCGACGCCAACACTGCCGCTGCGTGGTAACCAGCTTTTTGCTGGGAACTTAACTGCACACTTTGATGCCCGGTGACCACTGCCAGCGCCGCTCCCAGGGCGATGGCTCCATCCTCTCCCTCCAGTGCAACGGCGTACGGCGGCACCTTGATGGCCGATCGGGTCCAGTCAGAGAAGGACTGCAGCGGGTGGTAGCTGCCGCGGGCAATGCCCGGCCCAATATCGGGCAGCACTTCGCTCCCCAAGGCCCCCGAGTTATGCATGACCACGGTGCCGGGCTGTAGACGAAGACATGCAGCGACGTCAGCAATAGCGTCATCACTGACCGCGAGGAGAACCAGCCTGGCCGCGTCCTGCCACTGCTGTGGGGGGGCGTCGGTCCCCGAGAGGAGAGCGGTTGAGCCAAGGGCGATGGGTCTGTCGATGGAGCTTCGATTCCAGATGCCGACTATGGGCAGACCAGCCTGCGCAAACTCTGCGCTGAGCGCACAGCCGGAACGGCCCGCACCCAGAACGAGGATTGGACACGCCCCCAAGAGGGCTCGTGCATCGTCAATGGCTGGGACCGGCGCTGTGCTCAAGAACTGCTCCTCTTTGGGGTGGGTCACTATGATCTACCAGCTTCGTGCGGCCCGCGCGGCGTCCATTCGGGTTAGGCTGCGCCCGTGTCCGAGTTGAGCGCAGCTGTTACCCCC
>CAZEIY010000352.1:0-4855 GCA_964512375.1 uncultured Rickettsiales bacterium
TTAACAGACTGACATACCCTGTCAACACACGAGGCACATCATAGGCACACGGAGAGGGTGATTCCTGGAGAAGTGGCGAGCAGTACAGCGTTTGGCAGCATGTCTCGAAGACGCGAGACAGCGCTACACCTTGACGCCCCGTGATCAGCGGCGCAGTCTAGCGTTCATGAACGTAAAACCGGATGACGTGCGACAGTACGGGGCGACGGCAGCGATCGTGCTCGCCTACCTTCGGAAGATCGGGGCTCGGTCAGACGTTCCAACACTGGTCACGTACTCGTCTTTGGGGCGTGCGATCGGCACAGAGAGGCAGGCAGCGAAACGTGCAGTCATCACCCTGCAGAAGCGTGGTGCGGTGCGCATTCAGCGGTACAGGATCGCAGGGTGCGTAGCGCTTCGGATGGCAGACCGCCTACGCGAGTGTGGCGATCCGACTGCGGACACACGTGACGACACGACGCAATGTGACGTGGGTGTGGTCTCACGTTCGGACCCCCGATCCCCCCGTCTCGACACGGTGCGCGCGCTGCTCGACGCGGTTGGCTGAGAGGGTTTCGCGTCGTCGGTCGCGCCGAACGGAAGGCCACCCCCTGTGCGGCGGAAATCCAGACAGACTCGCCCGCCGTCCGAGCTCGAGGGACCCCCTCCTGGCGCTCGAGGGGGGGTGATCCTCCCATGCCCCCCGTCCACTCACCTCAAAGACTAATCTCAGATCGCTCGCAAGTTTTGAGCTTGTGCCGAGGTGCTCCAGTCCCTACTCGAGGGCTAGGAGCTGCTGCGGTGGGTATTGCAGCGGTAGCTTGAGCGAGACAGGAGATGACGAGTACCCCGGCCCTCGCTAGCGGCCGTCTAAGGAAGCGAGCTTCCGTCGGCGGCACTGCCGACGCGAGGGTAGCATGTGTCCGAGAGCTCGTCGACTTAGCAGTCGTTCGTTCTCTCTCTCAAATATCTAAGAGATAGAGAGAAAGGAGCGCATCGAGTTAACGGATCGTCTCGCGCGTAAAGGAGGGGAGAATCAGACTCGCGCTACCGCGCTCGGTTGGGCAGCGTTGTCGTTCGGGCGCAAACTCTCGTGCTTGCTGGCCCGCTTCGCTCTGCTGCGCGTTCGCGCTACGCCCGAGAGTTTGCCTGATTCCACAGAGAAATCAAGTTGACAAACGTTTCAAGAACGCGGTACATACGTACACACACTTGGGTAGTGTTAGGCGAGTTTCTTCTTGGCCGCTTTCATGCGTTGGTAGATGTGATTGACGAGAGCGAAGTTCTTATTGGAGCCGCGTTTCTTGGCGGCGAACCTGGCCTTCTTCCAGAGGTCTTCGTCGCGTTTGGATTTGACGAGGTTACTGGGCATCTACTTCCTCATGCGGAACTCGAGCTCTTCGACGAAGCGTTGTTGTTCGGGTGTGACGTTCCCTGCGCTGGGGTCCCCGGAGAGCGCCCTGGCGGCGACCGTCTCTCTGAGGCTTTGTTGGGGATCGAATGGCGGTGGCGCTTGGGGGTAGTTGAGGTTTCTCTGCTGCTCGGTGAGCGGGAAGTTCTCCCTCGAGGGTCTGGCCTGGTAGTTTCGCCGCATGAAGATGCGCGCACTCTCGTTCTGATAGACGGCCATGCGCTCTTCCGGCGTGAACTGCGCCCCTGGGTTGAAGACGACGTGGTCGTCCTCTGCAGCGTAGCCTGCTACGTGCGGGTTCTTGGCGAAGAAGGCCACCTCAGTCGCGGTCGGCCCTCGGGTCGGTGCGAGCGCCATACGGCTCTCCTACTTGTTGAGCTTGCCGAGTGTCTTGGCGAGTCTGGCTCGCTGTCCGAGCTTGCCGGGTTTCTTGGCAGCGGCGTTGAGCTTCTTGGTTGGGATCTTCTTGCCCTTGGGTACGTCGAGCTCTGCTCTCAGCGCTCCGGGCTTCTTGATGGCGTTCTTGATCCAATGCTTCGCGGCCTTCTTGCGGCCATCTGCGTACATCATCTACTTCCCCTTCTTCGCCTTCTTCGCCTTCTTCGCCTTGAGCTTCTTCTTGGCGGGGCTGACGGTGCCTTCTTGGGCTTGGGTCAGCCCTCGCCGCGTAGACGGGACTGTCGCGCTGGCGGCCCTCCAGCTGCTGAACGGAGAGGTGCGGGCCTTGAGCTTCTTCTTGGCGACGCTGCGACGGCGTTGGCTTTTAAGGTAGGACTCCGCAGCGCCCCTGAGCTTCTCCCAGTTCTCACGCTTGTACCAGTAGTCAGCGCTCGGCCCCTCGAGGATGCCGCGCACACCGCCCTGGAAAGACGGCGAGAAGAACTTCGTGGCCTCGCGCGCTTCGTTGCTGTGCCGGAGCCTGACGGTGCCGGATGGGAGTGCGTCTTTTTCAGCCCTCTCTTTATCGAGCACTCGCATCTTGGAGAGCATCTCTTCGACCAAGCCGACCGTTATCGCCCTGTCGCCCTTTATGGCGCGGGAGAGGACCTTCTCAGGCCCCCGCATGTCTTTACGCTGGACGGCGGTGGTCCCTTTCACGTCGGAGCTCTCAAGGCGCCCCATATCACGATGCATTCTTGCCGCACGCCTTCCGGCGGCGCTGCTGCCCACTGCTTGGGCAGCCTCACGACGTCCCATCTCACGGTATTTGGGCTTCTCGGCCATCAGGAGTCCTCCTTGTGATCGGCGGTGTGGGCCAGCTACGGTGTCTCCGACAGGGCCTTGACCGGGTTCTTCCTCTTGTAGATGCGCTCTTTCGCTATGCGGCGACGCGCCTTCGCCACCCCCTCGTCAACATTGCGGAAGCCAAAGTCATACGGCGTTGTGCCGGTGTAATGCGCGTCAGCGGCTTGGCCCTTCTTGGCCCTGCGCCGATCGCTTCCCAGGCTCCACCTCGCGTCGGAGAGGTCTTGGATCAGAGCAGCCTCAAGGGCCGTGGGCTTATTCTTGTAGCTGCCCTCGACGCCGTGGCCCTCTCCGGCGCGCCCCGTGTCTCCGACGCGCTTGAGGATCTTGTCTTCAGCCTTCTTGGCGAGCTTGGGGTTGACCGGGTAGTCTTGTGGAAGCCCAAGGTAGTACCGGAGCCTGTCGTCAGCCTTCATCTTGCTGACGTTGGAGAGGAGTTTTACGCGCTTCTTGTCGTCGGCCATCAGGAGTCCTCCTCGTGATCGGCGGTGTTAATCAATACTACCCGACGCCCCCAGAGGCTGTCTTGCCCCTGCTCTATTGGTTCTACCGGCGTGGGGTCAAGGGCCTCGGCGATGTCGTCGACCCAGCAGCTGGCATGGGGGCGCTCCCATTGTGGCTCGCTCCCATGGGCGCACACTGGCACGCCCATGACATTGACCCACGCTTCCGAGAAGCCCTCGCCGAAGTGCCGGGCGTAAAGTCTGTGAGCATCAATGACAGCCTCTCGCGGCTCTGGCCACCAGATAGCCACGTCATCGCTAACCCACCCTACGGGCGTGAGCTCGTCCGGTTTGTTAAGCGCATCGAGGAGCATTGCCGGCACTACCATAGTCTCGGAGCTGTACTCACCCGCGTCACCTGGTGGGGTGAGGGAGACCGAGGTCGGGTCTACAGCCCAGACGTCTTGCTCTGGATCGAGGGGCGGCTTTCGTTTACGGCGGACGGACACTCGGACACCTCTTCCCACTGTTGGGCTGTCTGGTTGCCTCAGCCCAGTGATAGCACACAGATAGAGTGGGCGCCGAGAGGTAAGCCCACTGTTGAGCAGCAGAAGGAGCATCGCAGGATGCTCGGTATCGAAGACCATCAGTTAGAACTTTTCGAGGAGGGCGCAGATGAGTAACGCTAAGTCGACGACGACAACGGGCACCGCATTGACACCTGGACAGCAGATGGCGATGCCCACCATGGGGGCCGCTGTGTCCGCTTGGGTGGACGCGGGAGATCTAATCACAGACGCAAAGGGCGGCGAAAAGGTCGACTTTGAGTCCGCGCTCAACGACGCATACGCGGCCCTTGGGGATGTGATCGATGAACTCCAGAGCCTGACGGGCGATATCGACGGTCTCTTCGTCGCTGAGAAGGCGCTGTCTGGCAGGATCGAGCAACTGCTTGCCTCGCTACAGGGGGATGCGCGGTGAACATGCGACGGACCACAAGCGGGTGCTCGGCATCCCAGACCACCAGATAGAGCTTTTCGGAGGATAGAGATGAAGACTTACGACCCGCCTCCCGGCGGTGCCTCACGGGCCCCGGCCAAGAAGACCAAGCGGCGGCACAGGAAGAAAGAGCGGGCGAAGTACAAGAAGAGGGAGCTCGCCAGAGGCGGGTGGGTGAAGAGGGACGACCCTCGACACGAGTGGCTCGCTGACGACTTTGGAGACCAAGAATGAACATGCGACAGATCTTTGAGCGTGCAGCCGGTGACGGTGATACCATCGAGGTTGGCGCCTCGCGCTGGCCAGTGCCGAAATCGGTGGCCCACCTGTGTACACCTGCTGCAACCTTGTCGACGCTTCATGGTCTCGAGCTAGGAGGTGATGAGTGCGCTTGTGGGCACCCGGTGGAAGCGTCTTCCCCCTGTTCAGCGTGTAGGCGGCCGTACCAGACTCCGTGTTGCACCGAGGATTGCTCCGAATGGGTGCAACCGGAGCCTCGAGACCGGGGTGGCTGGTACGAACCGCCGAGCCAATGCGCCACATGCAGGGCCAAGGCAGAGAGGTCTCTCCGAGAGAGCCGACTCTGCTACGTCCCGAGGCGCCTGAAGGAGGCTGCGGCCGACTACGAGCGTCGCCCAGGCCGCGAATCGGCCGACCAGGCGCTCTATGAGTGGCTCAATGGCAACCCAGAGGACTCCATCTGGCTCTCTGGGCCGCGAAAGAGCGGCAAATCCACCGCTGCGGCCCGTGCAGTCATCAAGATGGTCATGGGAGAGCG
>CAZEIY010000353.1:0-4853 GCA_964512375.1 uncultured Rickettsiales bacterium
CGTCGTCGTCGTCGCCAGGGAGGTGCCAGGTGTCAGGGTCGCAGGGGTCAGCGCCGGGAATGGCATCTTCGGGGAGCAGCGCGGCGTCTCCGGGGCTGGTCCATTCCAGCAGCACCTCGCCTGAGCTCGCGTTACCCAGAGCGTCTGCGGAGGACAGCCTCGCTTCGTAGTCGGTGCATCCCTCGAGTCCGGTGATCTGAAGCTCATGGTAGTAGTCGATGGCTCCGTCATAGAGTTCGGTGACTTCTCCTTCGGCATCGGCTCGAGTCCAGCTGACTGTGCTGTCGGCGGGCTCGGTGGTCTGCCAGGTGATGGTCGCCGTCCATGCGGTGAGGTCAAAGATCAGGGGTACCAGGATCTCGGGGCCCTGGCAGTCCAGAGTGAATGTCTTGCTGTTGCCGCTGTCGGTCGAAGTGACGGTGACGACATCTCCGTCTGACACCGAGAGTAGAGAGTCGCCGGAAGTGGCTGGTTCTGGGGTTAAATCGATCGTACCGACATAGTTGCCTGCTTCGCTCTCTGTCAGCACAAACAGCTCCCCGCCAGGCTCACTGTTGGATGTGGCGAGAAGGCTTACGTCGCTCAGTCCCGGGCTGCCGGGCAGTAGGAGTGCCACGGCGGGCGAATCCTCGCAGCTCGCCGTGCTCGCTGGTAGAGACAGGCAGCCGATATCTCCGGCGATGGCCGCCGCTGCATCGATCCGGCCGTAGCCATACAGCTGGGAGTGGCCATTGTCGTCGTAGCCCGCATCTCCCGGATCGATGGGATCAGCAGTGGCTTGCAGCACGTCACGAAGACAGTCCCAGCTGAGCTCCGGTAGCGCCGACAGGATCAGCCCTCCTACGCCTGCAGCTACTGGCGCTGCAGCCGAGGTGCCACCAAAGGAACTGGTGTACTGGCCGCCTGTCGTGGTGGTGGTGATGGCGGCGCTGCCTCCGTTGGACGGGGAGCTGAGGTTTACCTCGGCGCACATCTCGGAGTAACCCGCTCGTTCGCCGCGGTTGGTGCTGGCGGCGATACCGATAGTGGACGGGTACGAGACGTAGCCGTCGTCGCTGCAGGTGTCGTCGGGATGACCGTTGCCAGCGGCCCAGAAGATGGCGATGCCGAGGCCGTTGCGGCCTTGAGTTGTGGCGTAGTCAATGGCGGCTGCCACCACCGGCGGGATCTCGCTCGGGGTGCCGGTGCCGTCGATAGGCCCCCAGGAGTTGTTAATTACCCAGGCTCCACCCTTGGTCGCGAAGTCATGGGCGTCCGCCTCGCCGGCGTCTCCCACGCCCAGCATCCGGATGGGCATGATGCGACACTCGGGGCAGGAGCCGACGACGCCGATACCGTTGGCGGGAGCGGCTGCGGCACCGGCTCCTTTGGTGCCGTGGCTGTCTGCGCTCTCGGGGTCCTCGTCGCCATCTATGAAGTCGTAGCCAGGGACAAGGTCATCGACCAGGTCGGGGTGGTCTGGGTCGATGCCGCTATCGAGGATGGCGATGATCACGTCGCTGCTACCGGTGCTGACGTCCCAGGCGTCCGTGCTCTTGAGGTCGTTGCCGGCGGTGCCTCCTGCCTGTCCTTCGTTGTAGTGGTGCCACTGGTTTACGAATTCTGGATCGATGGGTACTTCCCTTGCTTCGCGCTGCCGTAGCCAGTCCACCTGAGCCCAGCGAGTAGAAGGGGAGTCATGGAGCGCCATTGCCGCCTCGACGGGGTCGATTCCCGCGCCACGGGGAAGCTCCAGTAGCCATTGGTCTGGTGCCAGCCCTCGCCGCCCGCGGACCAGCAGCCCCAGCTTGCGGGCGACTCTTCTCATCCTCTCTTCGTCGTCGGCATTTCTGAGCTGGAGCAACAGTCGGGGGGTGACCGCTCGGGTTGGGGCCCTCTCGCTCAGAGAGCGCCGGTAGAGCGGCGCAGCGATCTGAACCCCTTCCATTTTCATCAACTCGAGGGCGACGGCGCGAGGACTGACGTGTAATTCGGGCGCACGATCGAGCCGGTACTCGTCGGTGTGATAGCGCGCAGGACCACGTTGATCACCGCGATTCAGCCGGTACGAGCTGGTTTGTAGATGCTTGGGCCCGCGCCGCGGGGGCTGCCCGGATCGCCAGTGCTCCTCGATTCCGGGCTCCCAGGTTACCGAGAAGGCTCCCGGCACCGGGTAGAGGGGAATCACCTCACCCTTGTACGAGTGGGTTTCTCGTGGGCCGTCAAAGGGCGCAGCCGCTGCGCTGGCGAACAGAGCCAGCACGAAGAGTGCAGTGAGGGCGACTACGGTGTGGACGGGTTCTTGCTGCATTACTGGTGACGATCATGGGTGTCTGGGCACCAGGTCGCAAGGGCAGGCTCGTGCGCGGGCGGGGGGGGCCCACCTCGACCCATGGCTGCTTCCCCGGTATCCTCGCTGGCTCATTGGCCCCCTGTGGCCATAGGGAGAGCTTAGATGGGCTACGGCCTTACCCACCTGCAGGCGCTCGAGAGCGAGTCGATTCACATCTTCCGAGAGGTGGTCGCTGAGTTCGAGAACCCGGTAATGCTCTGGTCCATGGGCAAGGACAGCTCTGTCCTCTTGTGCTTGGCCCGCAAGGCTTTTTATCCCGGGCGAATCCCCTTCCCGCTGATGCACGTGGACACCGGTAGCAAGTTTCCTGAGATGTACGAGTTTCGTCAGAGGGTTGCTGAGCAAGAGGGCTTTCGGCTGATCATCGAGAAGAACGAGCGGGCGATGGATGCGCTTCCCGACATGAGCAACACCAAGCGCTACTGCGATTACTGCTCCAGGCACCTCAAGACTGAAGGGCTGCTCGGAGCTCTCGAGAAGCACGGCTTCGATGCCGCTATCGGGGGTGCTCGCCGCGAGGAAGAGCGGTCGCGGGCTAAGGAGCGGGTGTTCAGCTTCCGCGATGACTTCGGTCAGTGGGACCCCAAGAACCAGCGGCCTGAGCTCTGGAACCTCTACAACACGCGTATTCATCAGGGCGAGAGCATCCGCGTCTTCCCACTATCTAACTGGACCGAGGCCGATATCTGGCGCTACATCCAGGTTGAGGATATCGACATCGTGCCGCTGTACTTCGCTCAGGAGCGAGAGGTGGTGCGGCGGGGCAATGTTCTGCTCTCGGTGACCGATGATCGTCTGCGCACCGAGGGCGAGGAGAGTGAAGTGCTCTCGTGCCGCTACCGCACCCTTGGCTGCATGCCGTGCACCGGTGCGGTCGAGTCCACGGCCACCAACGTTGAGGAGATCGTCGCCGAGGCCCTGAGCGCCACTCATAGTGAGCGCGAGAACCGCATTGTTGATCAGGGCGCTGACACCATGGAAGACAAGAAGCGTGATGGGTACTTCTGATTCTCCGGGCTCCCTCGCCAAGGCCAGGGAGTTGCTGGGTCGGCGCATGCAATTGCTGCGCTTTACGACTGCGGGCAGCGTGGACGACGGCAAGAGCACGCTCATTGGCCGCCTGCTGGTCGACACCAAGCAGGTCTTTGAGGACCAGGTCGCTGAGGCCACCCGTACGACCGCACGCCGTGGCCAGGAGGGCATGGATCTGGCGTTGATTACGGACGGGCTGCGTGCCGAGCGGGAGCAGGGAATCACTATCGATGTGGCCTATCGCTACTTCTCGACCCAGCGCAGAGCCTTCATCATCGCGGATACACCGGGCCACGTGCAGTACACGCGAAACATGGTCACCGGCGCGAGCACCGCGAACGCTGCTGTGATCCTTGTCGATGCTCGTAAGGGAGTGCAGGCCCAGACCAAGAGACACGCTTTCATCGCATCATTGCTCGGCATTCCCCATCTCATCTTTGCAGTCAACAAGATGGATCTCGTGGACTACTCGGAGTCGGTCTATGACTCCGTTCGGGCCGAGGTGCGTGACTGGGCAGCGAAGCTACAGGTTCGAGATATTCGCTTCCTTCCGGTCTCGGCCCTGCATGGCGACATGGTGGTCGAGCGGGGCGAGTGCATGCCCTGGTACACCGGCTACACGATGCTGGGCATGCTCGAGAATCTCGAGATCAGCAGCGATCGCAACCTGCTGGACTTTCGCTTTCCAGTGCAACTGGTCTGCCGTCCACAGACTGAGGAACTGCATGATTTTCGTGGTTATCAGGGCCGCATTGAGTCGGGTTCGCTGAGTGTGGGCGATGAAGTAGTGGCCCTACCCTCGGGGCTCACTTCCAAGGTGGCTGGCATCCACAGTTTTGACGGGGATATGCAGACAGCGCATACCCCCATGTCGGTGACGATCACGCTGGCAGATGAGATCGATATTTCACGCGGGGACATGATTGTGCGTCCCCACAATATTCCGCGCATCGAGAGAGAGTTCGAGGCTGCGGTGTGCTGGATGAGTGAGGAGCCCATGGAAGTGGGCCGCAAGTACCAAATCAAGCACACCAGTCGTCTGCTGCGCGGGGTGATCCGCGAGCTTCGCTACGGCATCGATGTCGAGACGCTGCACCGGGACAGCTCGAAGACCCAGCTGGGTCTCAATGAGATCGGCCGCATCATCATTAAGATGCAGCAGCCTCTGTACTGCGACGCTTACGGGCAGAACCGCGCGACGGGTTCGTTCATCATCATCGATGAGCGCAGCAACCTGACAGTCGGCGCTGGAATGGTTTGGAAGCCCCTACGCAAGCCTCCTGAGGTGGACGGCTAGGGCTCTTCGCGCATCGGTGCCTAGTGCCCTGCTCTCAAACAATTGAGCTAGTCTCACGTCTTCCCTGCGCTCCTCGGCGGTTCGCAGCGATCTCTGGGAGGAAGCCATGTCTTCGTGTCGATCCGTGCTCGCCTTACTGGCCCTCCTGTGGGGCCTCTCGCTGACAGCCTGTGGATCAGGGCAACCCGATGA
>CAZEIY010000354.1:0-4849 GCA_964512375.1 uncultured Rickettsiales bacterium
CGCCCACACCGCGGCGAGCAGAGCGGCCGCGTTGATCAACAGGTAGTCCAGAGAACAGAGGGTGTCGCGCCACGAGAACAGTAGTGGAACCCCGCCGTACCAAAGCGGTGGCTTGAATCCGTCGCGACCGATCTGCTCGATGAAGGTGTAGTCGAGGTAGCCGCGGAGCCCATAGTGGTAGAACATGGACCTCTGCAGATCAGCAGCCTCAAATCCAATCAGCGGACGCCGATCAAGGAGCCCGTAGAGGACAATTCGAAATGTGGACCAGGTCACCAACAGACTCAGGCCCACGCGATTAATCGCGGGACGCATCATGACCGTCGACGTTAGCAGCCAGCGCGACCAACCACCGCTCGGGACAGCGCGGATCGCCGGCGGAAGGCTCCGCACGGCACTGCGAATCGGCTCGTGTCTCGGCCTGAGCATCCTACTCGGCTGCCGTCCACAGGTAGCTTCCGTACCTGATGAGGCAACTGACCCAGGGACCCGGGGACTAAGCGTCCTCAGCCTGCCCGGGATCGACACCGCAGCTCTCATCGCCGTCCTCTGCCACCCAAGTGACAAGGACGACACCGCGAAGAGGCACGCTGCAATCCTGCTGGGCATGATCCGAGATGCGGCGAACACCGACTGTCTTCACCAGGTGCTCCGCCGCGAGCGCAATCCATCGGTTCGAGCAGCGGCCGCGCGGGCCCTCGGAGAGATCGGTGCTGCGGGCTCCCTACCCGAGCTCGACAACTCCCTCCTCGATCCACATAGCGAGGTACGCATCGCCACGATCGAGGCGCTGAGCGAATTTGGCGACAAGTCCCCTATCAAGAGCCTGAGCAAGCTCGCAAGCGGTGAGGGTCCCGAGGCACTGGTAGCCCTCCGAGCCCTGGCCAGAACCAGACGGGGTCGCGAGCTGCTCAGCGAACTACCCCACAGCACCGCGTCGCGGTTTCGGGTTCCCGTCACCCCAGTGAGCACCCTTGAGAGTCGACGCTGGTACGTCGATGCCAGCGCGGGTAGCGACGACGCAGAGGGCAGCGAAGAGGCTCCCTTCCGCACCCTGACCCGCGCCGTTCGTGAGCTGCGCGGAGGAGCAGGAGACCAGCTCCTCGCGACGTCTGGAGAACAGGGTCTCGTCTTCTACGAAGAGGTCTCCATCACCCCCGACCGCTCGGGAACAATAGGCCGACCCACCGTCATCAGCGCGTGGCCAGGACAGCCTCATCCGATTCTCGACGGCGCTCTGCCAGAGCGTCCTGACCAGCCCGGCCTGACCACTGGCATCCATGTGGGCGCATCGTTCGTTCGAGTGATCGGCTTCACTGTGCGTCACTTCGTCGAGAACGGCATCTCGCTGAACGGCAGTACCGGCAATGTCATCGAGGACTGCAAAGTAGAGAGTTGTGATCGGCATGGGATCTTCGCCTACTACTCACCACGCAGCACCATCGTGAGACCAGAAGTACGTAACTGCAGGCACCAGGGCATCTCCATCCGGAGTTCGCCCCACACAGCAGTCATCGATGGCCTGAGTGAAGCGAACGGCTTTGACGGCCTGCTCCTGCTACAGGACTCTGACGACGTGCTGATCAGCGGTCTTCGGGCATCAGGAAACAAGCGCGGCATAGCCGCCACCTCGCACAGTGACGGTGCGCGACTGGTGGGCGTCATCCTGCAGGACAACACTCAGGACGACCTGTACTTCGATGTGGACAGTCCCATCACCCTCGTCAACAGCACCATCGGCGAGAGCACAGCACCGTGACCCCATGGCATCGCCCCTCGCTGCTCGGCCTGCTCATGGTGATGGCGGGGTCCGCTCTGCTCTGTCTCTCTCTCACGCCGCCCGCCCAGGCCAAGCCACCACGCCCGATCATCATTCCCACCGGCAGCTACACCCCGGACGACGGCCTGGGCCTCGGCGCCTACGTCCGAGCGAGAAAGAGTCTCGACTCAGCGCAGCTGCAGAACGCCGACGAACGTCCCTGGCTCTGGGATCTGGGAGTCGTCGCGCTCGTCTACCTCAAGCCACAGCCTGTCGCATGGGGGTTTGCTGCGACGTTTTCATTGTTCCCCGAGACCCGCCAACGCACTGAATTGCTGCTCAATGTTGGCAGCCACGGCTGGCACCAGGACCTGTGGTTCGGACTCGGCAACGACAGCTTGCGAGACAATCGGAGGTCCGCTCCCAGTGACGAAGTATCATACCGCTGGCATCGCTTCGGCCTCTATCAGGTGCGGGCTGACGCGCGTGTCCATTTCGAAGTCGCGCCCAATCTGGAGGCCTTCGCTGCGACCATCTTCACCTACAACTACGTGTCCATTCGCGAGGACACTCTGCTCGCTCAACAGCAAGCGGCAGGACTGCTGGTGGGAGCGGAGGGGGGCTTCTTCCTCTCCCTAGACGGCGGTATCCGGCTGGACAACCGAGACTCGCGCATGGACCCGTCCCGCGGGGGAATACTGACCGCCACATTCAGGGCAACCTTCGGCGCTCCCGGGCCCAGTGGGTGGATCGCGATCGACGCGCGCGGCTACCTGGGAACACCCGGAGGAAAAGTCGTCTTTGCAGGATCTGCGCTGGTTCAACGACAGTTTGGGGCGGTCCCGTTTTATGAGTACGGCGTCATCGTCGGACCTGAGCCCAGACCGAGACACTTGACCGGGGTAGGTGGTGTCCGCGGCATAGACAGAGGCCGGATCCGCGATGCCGATGGACTTCTTCTCCACGGCGAAGTGCGCTTCCGGCCCCCGGGCTTTCCTATCGGCAAGCTCTTCACGCTTCGCATCGAGCCCATCGTCTTCATTGACGCGGCCCATGTCGGGGTGCTGGGGCTACCCAGTGCAGGTCCGGTCTTGCATCCGGGGCTGGGTGGCGGTTGCCGCTTTATAATCAACGAGCAGGCGCTGTTCCGCCTCGATTTCGCAACTGGACCCGACTTGCACATAGACCTCGACGGCCAAACCACCCGCTGGGCGTTTGGGGCCTATGCCACAGTAGGCCAGTCGTTCTGAGGGCCTATTTCTTCGGCTGGAAGGTCTTAATGTGCTTGATGACGGCGTCGATCTTGGCGTCGTCCAGTACCGAGCCCCAGGCGATCATCATCGCGGACTTGCCGACCGCTGCGCCACCCTCCTTGATCACCTTCTTGACCGCCGCATCGTCCCGAGTCTTCCAGAACGCCGGGTCGCCGAAGTTAGCTGGCTTCGAATTCAGAGAGGCGCTCGCGGCACCATCGCCCTTGCCTGTGGTGCCATGGCAGGTCACGCAGTAGGTGGTGTAGAGAGCGGCGCCGTCTTCGGCAGCACTGGAGGTCCCCGGCGTGGACGCGAGGACGAGAGCAAAGACAGCAAGAGAGGCAAGAAGGAGACGGCTCATGTGTTTCGATACCAGCTTTCGAGTTGCTCACCGCTGATACACGGCGAATTAGGACTATAGGGGTGATTGCAGCTACGGCACAGACCCAGGCCTACGAAGTCCTCACGGCCCACCTGCGCCCTCACCTGATTCATGCGCTGGCCTTTCCACCACAACTCCGTCAAGGAATCCAGCGCGACGTCACCGGCCTTCATGGTCTGCTGCGTGTCAACCGAACACATCACCACCTTGCCGTCCCAGGAAACCGTCGGCGTCTTCCAGTACGCAGCGCAGGTACGACGCTTCGTGTCATCTGGAGCGCCCTCATCAGGATCAATTCCCAAAATAGTAAGACCGGCTCGATAGACATCTCGGGCCTCCCGTAGCTCAGCGAGCTCACTGGGATCGGGACGGCGATAGTGCAACCAGTGCCCCGCCGAAGAAGGCAACTCCCAGGCCTTCTCCTTCACCTCTATGCCGTAGCTGGCCATATGCGCGGTCCAGAAGTCTCGGAAGCGAGCAACGTCCTCGACATTCGCTGAGGTGATCGTGTCTTGAACAATCACCCGCATCTGCTGTGGCTGCTTCTCCTGGACCTGTCCCAGGAGGAAGTTGATGTTATCCAGCACCCTTGTCCATAAAGCTTCACTGTGATGCTGCAGGTAGGTCTCGTGATCACAGGCATCGACCTCGAGCACCCAAGCGAAGGGAACGTCACCAGCCTCGGCCGTGATCCGCGAGTAGTTGTGATTGAGCAGCGTCGCATTGGTAGGTATCTCGATGCGATGGCAGAACGGCTTCTCTCGCCAGGCTGTGATCAGCCACTGAAGGATCTCCTCCATCTGCGGATGCATGAGCGGCTCGCCCTCCCAGGCGAGACGCACCGTGCCGTAGCTCACGTCATTACGCTGCGCATCCTCGATGATGCTGCGCATGACCCCAAGCTCTAGAAAGCCGCGATTGAACTGCAGGTAGCCCCGGTTTCGGAATTCATAGAACTGAAATGGATCCTCTCGAACTGAATCGAAGGGCTCCGGCGAGTCCTTGACCAGCTTCTGGAAGCGCTCCATCGGCACCTTCTTCCAGGTGGTCTCAAGATCCAGGGTGTCAGAGAGTTGCAGGGCCAGAACCGAGTCATCGTAGCTGGGCACCTCGAGTTGGCGGCTCCGGTAGCGCTTACGCAGCTCTCCGTAGAAGAGCTTCGAAACTCCACGGGCGATTCGGATAGCGCTGTCAGATCGTCTTCTCAAGTAACAGTCCTGGATACAGGGCGTACTGCAGTCCTTTACATTCTGCCGCAGTTTGGCCAGTTCAGGACTTACCCACAACTCACGAAGGGTTTCCTTGCGGATATCGCCGAAGGCCCCGTTTAGAAAATCGAGCTTGCCATCGCACATGATCGCAGTGCCATCAGCGTTGATGTAGAGCTCCTTCCAGCCGCTGTAGCACTTGCCATCCAGCGGGTTCAGTTCGTGTCTGTAGTAGCGCTTGATGTTC
>CAZEIY010000355.1:0-4824 GCA_964512375.1 uncultured Rickettsiales bacterium
GTGACGGTGACGGCATCCCTGACTCCGAAGAGGGTGTGGGCGATGCCGATGGTGACGGCATCCCCAATTACCTGGATCTCGACAGCGATGGTGACGGCATTCCGGATGCGCAGGAAGGATACGGCGACAGCGACGGCGACGGCATTCCGGACTACCTCGATGAGGATAGCGACGGCGACGGCATCCCCGATTCCGTCGAGGGTGCCGGTGATGACGACGGTGACGGTATCCCCAACTACCTGGATCTGGACAGCGATGGCGACGGCTGGCCTGACAGTGTAGAAGGCGGTGGCGACGCAGATGGCGATGGCATCCCGAACTTCCTGGACACTGACTCAGACAACGATGGCACCCTAGACTCCGAGGATGATGATTTGGACGGTGACGGTATCCTCAACAGCGACGAGATCGGCCCTGACCCCAACAACCCCATCGACAGCGATGGTGACGGCATCGCGGACATCTTCGACACCGATTCGGACAACGACGGTATTCCCGATTCCGTCGAGGGCACGGACGATGTCGATGGCGACGGCATTCCCAACTACCTCGATGACGACAGCGACGGCGACGGTTGGCTCGACTCAGAGGAGGGCTACGAGGACATCGACGGCGATGGGCTGGGTAACTTCATCGATACCGATAGCGATGGTGATGACCAGGGCGATTCGAGCGATGATGACGTCGACGGTGACGGCATCCCTAACAGCGTCGAGTTCGGCCCCGGCGGTGAGGCCAATCCGGTAGATAGCGATGGCGATGGTACGCCTGACTTCTTCGATACGGACAGCGATGGTGACGGCATTCCCGATTCCGTCGAAGGCGTCGGCGACCCCGACGGTGATGGCATCCCCAACTACCTCGATGATGACAGTGATGGTGATGGAGTTCCCGACACCGACGAGGGCTACGACGACATCGACGGTGACGGCATTCCTAACTTCCTGGATGAGGACAGCGACGGCGACGGCATCCCAGACGGCATCGACGATGACTACGATGGCGACGGCATCCCCAACGACCAGGAAGGAACGGGGGATTCCGACGGTGACGGCATTCCCGACTACGCCGACGCGGATTCCGACAACGACGGCATCCTAGACTCGGACGAGGTCGACAACGGCACCGATCCCACCAATCCCGATACCGACGGTGACGGCTGGACCGATCTTCAGGAACAGATCTGCGGGAGCGATCCGCTGGATCCATTGAGCACCTGTGATGACGGCAACATCGGCGTGCAGGTGCCTGGCAACCTGACCTCGACCATCGATATTTCATTCGAGACCCAGGTGCAGCTGGGCGATGTGATGTTCATCCTTGATGAGACGGGCTCGATGCAGGGCACCCTCGACAATGTGAAGAACAACTTCTCTTCGGTTGCCAGCGCGGTCGAGGACTACATCCCAGATCTGACCTTCGGGGTGGCTTCCTTTGATGACTACAACTACGGCCGCATGGGCTCGGGTAGTGATAAGCCCTTTCATCATCGGCAGCAGCAGACCAGCAATCTCTCCCTTGCTCAGTCAGCCCTCAACGGGCTCTATGCCGGCGGCGGCTGGGACTGGCCGGAGTCCACGGTCGAGGCGCTCTATCAGTCAGCTCTTGGCACCGGCTACGACCAGAACTGCGATGGAATTTACCAGGATGCCGATGACGTCTACCCCTTCATCGCCGATCCCGATGGTGATGGTGTCAGCAACACGTTCCCAGGGGACAGCGGTGAGCGCTACAACCCCGCTGTTCCTGGAACCGGGCAGTACGATCCGAGCATTCCCGGCGATGCCTACCGTCTCGGAGGCAACGGCTTCCGACAGGGCGCTGTGCCCATTCTCGTCTACACGACCGATGCCACGGTCCGGAACGGTGGATTCGCTACCAACCAGGGGCCCAAGGCACAGCTCTTCCCGTCTGGTGTTCCGGTCGGCTGCCAGCCCGACGCTATCAGCGCTCTCCTCGGCCCCTCACTGCAGGGTCAGAATGCCAAGGCCATCGGTGTCGCGGCCCGTACTGGCGATGCCTCCGAGGCGATGACCACCATCGCGGAGTTCACCGACTCGTACTTCGATCTGAATGCGAACGGTATTGCTGATCCAGGCGAGCACATGGTCTACAGCTCGAATTCGTATGACATTGTTGACCGCGTCACCGAGGGCATCGAGGAGTTCACCGCCAACGTCACCTACGACTTGACGATGGTCATCGATCCGGACAACGTCGCTAACCTGGACAACGAGGCCATCGTCAATGTTGCGCCGAACGTCTACTACGACATCCCAGCGCTCAACACGGTGACCTTTACGTTCACCCTCGAGCCGACCCCAGCTGCAGCGGCCACGATGTTCAGCGACACGGTCTATGAGGTACCGACGATTCTGTACGGCGATGGTGAGGTCGTGCTCGCTACCTGGAACCTGATCTTTGTTGTCACTTTGAGCCCCTGAAAACTGAGCGCATTGTCGCGTCGCGTTGAAGGCTATAGTGTGGCCCAATGATTGACGCTCCGTCCTCTGCAGAGACTCGCCGGGAAGTGCTCCGCTGCTTGATGGTTTCGGGACGCCAGAGTGCCAAGATTCTGGTCGACCAGGAACTGCTCGGCCCGCCTGAGGAGCATGGTTTTCCGGCCTCGGTTCTGGCCAGCTACACGGATGGGGTGCCTCTGGATCTGAATCCCCGTTGGCCAATGGATCTTGATCTGGATAGTGACCCGAAAGCCTTTCTGGTGAGCTTCTCTTTCCGGGGAAAGAGTCATCGCTGTCGTATCCCTTGGGTTGCGGTCCGAGTGATTGGGGTCGGGTTCGGCGGCATTCAGTGGGAGTACGACCCTTCTGAAGAGACAGATGCTGTCGAGCTTGAGGCCAGTACGCGAGAGGGCCGGGCGCATCTTCGAATCGTCAAGTAAGGGGCTGTCTCTCTGGCCCCTGCTTCCGGCCACCGTTGCGCTCGCGGTCAGTGGCGCCCTCCTTCTCGAACCTACCGCGCTGCTCTCGGCCGATGATTATCGTGCCTTTGACTGGCTGGAGTCCGCGAAGTTCCGCTGGAATGCGGTGGAGTCCCTGCGCGCCGGGCACCTGGCGCTGTGGAATCCCTGGCTCGAGGGAGGCATGCCCTCCTACGCGCACCCCTCAGATCCCTCCCTCAGTCCGTTCTTGGTGAGCGCCTTTCTCTTCGGGCCCCTGCTCTCTATGAAGATCGATGCGGTGGCCCTCTTGTTGTTGGCTTCGCTAGGTTCTTATCTGCTCGCGCGTCGTTGGCTGGCGCTGGTTCCGTCCGCTGCGGCCATGGTCGGTGTGTCAGTTGCCTGCAGCGGCTGGCTGCCTTCTCGACTCGCCGTTGGCTTCTACGAGAGCCTGTGGCTGTGTGTCGTTCCCCTGGTAGCTGCACTACTGCTTCGCTGCGCCGACGAGGGTGGTCCTCTCGGTGGCGGCGCTCGTTGGTTGGTTCTTGGTTCGATTCTGCTCGTCGCAGCTGGAGTGCAGATGCAGCTGTGTCTGGCCTTTGCGGTCTTGCAGTTGTTCATGATGGCGACCATTGGGCCCAGTCCTGGCAGAGGGAGCAGGCTGGTCTTCGTCGGCATTCTCATTGCTGCACTCGCCCTGGTCGTCTTGCTCGGTGCCGTGAAGTTTCTGCCGATGGTCGAGCTGCTCATGGATCGGGGTGGGCGGGACGGCTACTACTCCCGAGACGTGAGCATGTTGGGGGCGCTGACGGCTCAAGTCGCAGCGCTGTTCGACACCGCAACCGTCGTTGGCCAGTACAACGATGCCGGGATGCCTGTTCTGCCCGAATACCAATACGTGGGCTTGACCCCCATCGTGGGCTTACTTGCATTGTTGGGATTGTCTGCCCGCGATCAGCGCGGCAAGGGACTGGGTGCCTTGCTGTTGGCGAGCCTGTTGCTGTCCTGGAGATCGGGAACCGGTGCGCAGTTCAGTCTCTTTGAATTGCTCGCGCCGCTGCCTGTGTTCTCATCGATGCGGGACACGGCACGCTATCTGCCGTTTTTCCTCCTTCTCTGGCTCTCGTTGCTCGCCGGTCTGGGGGTCGAGAGCCTCTGGCGACACCCCTTCTTTCGGCGTTCGCCAGGTGCGCGAAAGATTGTCTATGTGGCCTTGATTGTCTGCTTGTTACCTGGTGGGCTGAGCAGTGCGAGCTTGTACAAAGGCGTGTTCAGTGAGTCGCTGATCATACCGCCGTCCTCCGATGAGCCCTTTACCCAGCAAGAGCTGCTGGGTAGGCCCGCTACAGGGACCCGCGCGGTGAGTCGAGAGATCTACCTGGCTCCACTGAGGGGGCAGGCAGTGCTCTATTCTCCAGAGGATCTGCCCCCGTCTCGCCCCAGTGCCGTGCAGGGCAGCAGCGCGCTTCAGCCCGATGGAACCCGCACCAACAATCCTTCGTATCGCGGCGAACTCAGGTTCCTGGATGGTGGTGGTGGACTCTCTCCTCTGCGGGTCGGTGGAAATAGACTCGCTTTCGATCTGCGCACCGCCGTGCCAGCCAGGATCATCGTGAACCAGAACTTCTATCGCGGCTGGCAGGGGGCAGAGGGCATTGAGGTCTTCGACTCCAATGGCCTGCTGGCTGTACAGGTGAGCGGTGAGTGGGACGGAGTGCTCGAGCTACGCTTTTTGCCTCGCACACTCTGGTGGGGACTTCTTCTCTCTGCTTTGGGGCTGAGCCTTTGCCTCGCGCTCCTGCTGTGGGACCGGCAGCGGAGGTCGTTGAGTTCCTGATCGGCAGGGATTGATGGCTGCTTCCGTCGCATGGACACGATTCGGTCTATCGTGGGCAGCGTGAACCAACCCTCTTCGCCACGTCCTG
>CAZEIY010000356.1:0-4818 GCA_964512375.1 uncultured Rickettsiales bacterium
GGGCACCCACGGCCAGGTCCTGCACCCCGTCACTGTCCAGGTCGTCCTTGAGTGCCTGGGCGCGAGTAATTTTGACCCGCGGCGAGGGGGCCTTGCTGCTGCCCAGGCTCGCACAACCGGCGAGCAAAGTGGGCGGAATAAGGAGGCAGGTAAGTAGCAGGACTCGAAGCATGGTCAAGTGCCTGGCTCTTGGACGCTTGACTCGAGCCTCAAGGCAGTGAGAAGCGCTGGAACTCAATGTCTGTGGTGCTGTGATTGAAGCCAGCCCAGTTGAGTTGGCCATTGCTGCCCACCAGCAGCGAGTTGTGGAAGCCATGTGCCCCATCGCCCATGTGAACCGCGTGGGTCCAGCCGCTGCTACCGCTAACGGCGAGAAGAGCGTCGTTGTTGACCCCGTCGTGGTACATGATGACCGGGTTCTCTCCTACCCACGCCGTGGCGGAGTCGGCACCAATAAACTCACCGGCATGCACCATCGATGCATCCAGCTCGGAGCCGGTCCAGCGTCCAAACATCAAGCCTCCCGTGCTCTGGTCCTGGAACGAGGCATACAGACTGCCACCATGTTGAGTGAGGTCTGGCCAGGCGCCCGTGGCTCCTTCGGTGACGCTGTACCAGGTCTGAACGATCCAGTTTCCGGGTGTTCCACTCGCTACCCGCAGCTCGCCTGCAGCTTCGTCCTGGTAGGCGATGTGTACGGTGCTGTTGTCACCGACAAGCAGGCTGGCGTACTTGCCGCAACTCGATGTGGTGGTCCCGTCGCCTTCATCCACAACCTCAGTGCTCCAGGCTCCTTCGTTGTGGTGGGCCACCTTCAGGACGCCTGCGCCGTAGTCGTAGTACGCGATGATGGGCTCGCCCTGGCGCACACCGATGCTGGCGAACTGCCCCACGGTACCTGTGTCGATGGTCGTGAGCTCCCAGCCCTCGCCGCTGTCCGTGGCGTAGCGAAGACGTCCACCATCTTTATCCCAGTGGGCAATATGAGGCACGTCCCCGGCATCCAGAGCGATACTGGCGTAGTAGCCACCGTCGAAGTGGCCGATGAGCAGTCCCCCCTGTACCTCGCCCTCACCATCGACATTCTGATGGCTGAACGAAATAGGATCGCCGCTTCCGCGCGCGACAGCGAGGGCTGTTGTGTCTCGGTCCTGGTAGGCCAGCCAGGGGTTGCCTGCGCTGTCGAGAGCCATGTCCACGTAGAAGCCCCGATTGTATGAGGGCGCCGGGGTGGGGTCTGCTGGAGGTGCTGCGACCGTCTGATCGCTGCACTCGCAAGCAGCCATAATGAGAAGGATGCTCAGCAGCATGCCGTGCTGAAAGATCGGGAGTCGGATGACGTTCGTGGGGCTCATCGCGGTGGGCTCCAAGGTGTGAATTCGATGGACTGAGGCCTAGCACCTGCATTAAGGGCGGTCAAGGTGGAAGCACTGCCCGAGTCGCTCGTGCGGCCCTTGCAAATTTGCCTACAGTGGGCGACTCTTTGCCGCCTGCCTTGTGCGTTTTTGCTCCCGTAGCTCAGCAGGATAGAGCATTCGCCTCCTAAGCGAAGGGCCGCAGGTTCGAATCCTGCCGGGAGCGCCATAACTTCTCTTCATCCGGGTGCCGCTTGTCTTCGAGTGATTTTCTGATTCGACCTCGACCCCTTCGTTCCGGTGATGTCATTCGGATCGTCGCACCGGCCTCTCCGTTTAAGGTCGAGGTGCTCGAGGCTGGAGTGCGCAAGCTCGAATCCTGGGGTTACCAGGTGAGGATGCAGGATGACATCCATTCATCCTGGCACTACCTCGCAGGCTCGCCTCAGAGAAGAGCTGATGAGCTACACGCAGCGTTTGCCGATCCGGAAGCTGCCGCGGTCCTACCGGTGCGCGGGGGCTATGGGCTCACCACGGTGCTGCCCCTTCTGGATGTCGGATTGATTCGCTCGAATCCTAAGATCCTGGTGGGTTGTTCCGATCTCACCGCGCTCTTGCACTGGATGGTCAGTGAGGTGCGCATGGTTTGCTTCCACGGGCCGATGCTTGGGGCGCTGGGACGAGATTCAGATCGGGCGGGTGGCGCCCGTTTTCGTGAGGTGCTCGAGACGGTTGGAAAGCCTGCCGAATTGCGCAGTAGTCTCTCGGACGCTCATCAGTGGTGTTTTGCCCCTGGCGTTGCAAAGGGACGCGCCCTGGGCGGCTCGCTGTCGCTGCTTGCCGCTCTGTGTGGGACTCCTCTTCAGCCCGACACTCGTGGCGCAGTTCTGTTCCTCGAGGATGTGGGTGAGAGGCCCTATCGCATCGATCGTCTGCTCACGCAGCTACAGCACAGCGGGCTGTTCGAAGAGGCTGCGGCTATTGTCTTGGGTGATTTTGTGGGATGTGATGAGCCTGGCGGACAGCCCAGTTGGCGGGATGCCGTTGACCGGGTGTTTCGTAGTTTGCCCATTCCGGTGCTGGCTGGCTTGCCCTTTGGGCATGGCGAGCCGAACTTGATCTTTCCCCTTGGCGGCAGGGTGCAGGTGGACGCGGGTCGTGGAGTCGTCGAGTTCCGAGAGTCGCCTCTTGTCTCCTGAGTGCGCCGGGGCCACTGCGCTGCGCTCGCTGCTGGCACAGGGAGTGAGCGAAGGTGTCTTTCCCGGAGCCGTGCTGCGGCTTGAAGATCTTGACGGAGCGGGAGCTCTGTTCGAGATCAGTGAGGGCCGGGTTAGCAGTGATCCTCCCGGGCCAGCGGTGACTGCCAGCACTCTCTTTGACGTTGCGTCGCTCACAAAGCTCTTCTCACTTACCGTGACCTTGCGCCTGGTTGCCAGCGGGCAGCTTTCGTTGGATTCAGCAGTGTCGAATTTTCTCGAGGGTCGCGGGAAGCACCTCCAGGGAGTGACTGTCCGCCAACTCCTCGAGCATCGAAGTGGGCTGCCTGCATGGCAGCCTTTCTACGAGAGAACCGCGGATGTCATCCAAGCTGCACTCGACGAGCCCCTTGAGGCGTCGCCGGGCGCCCGTCACTGCTATTCAGATGTGGGCTTCCTAGTGCTCATGGCTGTACTTGAGAAGGTCGGTGGGCTGCCATATCGCCAGTTGATGAGCCGAGAGGTCCTTGCACCCCTGGGCCTCTATCAAACGGGCTACAGGGCCACGGCAGGTGGTGAGCTGGCCGCCCTTGAGCTTCTGGCGACGGGTAGTTTCGCTGCGACTGAGCGATGTCCCTACCGTGGATTGGTCTGTGGAGAGGTGCACGACGACAACACCTGGGCAATGGGCGGGGTCGCTGCGCACGCGGGTCTCTTTGCCAGCGCCGAGCAGTTGGGGTCTTTTGCGAGGGCCTGGTGGCAGGCTCCCGAGATTGATTACCTTCCCGCCGAGCTTCGCGATGAGGCCTGGGCGACGCCCACCAAGGGAGGCGGCCACGTGCTCGGCTGGGATACCGTCAGCGATGAGGGCTCGTCGGCAGGTACGAAGCTCTCTCGTAGGAGTCATGGTCACCTGGGCTTCACAGGGACGTCGTTGTGGATCGACCCGGACCGCGCCGTTGCTGTAGTGCTACTCAGTAATCGGGTTCATCCATCTCGGCACGATGCCATTGCGATCCGTAGATTCCGACCCCGGCTTCACGATGCAGTAGCGGATTTCATTGACCGGGTGCAATAATTGCGGCCTCACTGCTAGAAGGTGGCAGTGAATCATCCCATCAGGGATCGGATTGAGGTGCTTTATGGCTGGTGAACAGGGCGAACATGAGAACGGTGGCGCGTGGTTTCACCGCGAGCGGGGTGGCCAGGTGCCACAGACCGATCGGGATACCGCGGATGCAGTGTCAGGTCTCTGGCACAAGTGCGATGGCTGCGCCGAGTACCTGAGAACCGAGGAACTGGTCAAGTCGGGGATGGTTTGTGCCAACTGCGCCCATCACCATCGGATCGGCGGGGAAGAGCGACTCCTGCTGCTGGTTGATCCAGACAGCTTTGAGGAACTGGACCCGGAGCTTACCTCCGAAGATCCTCTCAAGTTCGTCGATAGCAAGTCATACGCTGATCGCCTCAAGGCATCGATTGCTAAGACGTCTCGTAAGTCCGCCTTTCTCTACGGTCGCGCGAAGTTGAACGGTAGGCCCATCGCTATCGGCACCTTCTTGTTCTCGTTCATGGGTGGCTCCATGGGCTCGGTAGTCGGAGAAAAGGTCACACGCCTCTTTGAACTGGCCCTCGCCGAGAACATACCGGTCATCTGCATCAACAGTTCTGGTGGCGCTCGAATGCAGGAGGGTGTCCTATCCTTGATGCAGATGGCGCGCAGTACGGCTGTCCTCGGGAGGCTCCGTGACAAGGGAATTCCCTACATCTCGCTTCTTACTCATCCCACCACCGGTGGTGTTGCTGCTTCGTTCGCCATGCTCGGGGATGTGATCCTCGCTGAGCCAAAGGCCCTCATCGGCTTCGCGGGTCCACGTGTCATTGAGCAGACAATCCGAGAGGTCCTCCCTGAGGGCTTCCAACGCAGTGAGTTCCTCCTTGACCACGGCATGGTCGATCAGGTGGTCGACCGCCGGGAGCTGCGTCAGCGGCTCTCTGAGATCCTCTCTCTGCTCGTCCCCTCCTGATATTCAGGCAAAGAGCGTTACGCGGGTTTAGCTGCGGTGCTCCCAATCATCGAGAATCACCGAAGTCATGCCGTCGCAGGCGATGTCCTGCGCTCCTGGCTCGACCAGGTGCAAGGTCATGGCATCAAGGTTGGTCTCGCCCAGATCAAGAAGGCCTTGGAGCTTGCCGGACATCCCGAGCTCGCCTTTCCCAGCGCGCTTGTTGGAGGAACGAACGGCAAGGGCTCGACCGTAGCCTTT
>CAZEIY010000357.1:0-3894 GCA_964512375.1 uncultured Rickettsiales bacterium
CGTGATCCCGCCGCCTTCGCTGGTGAACACGTCGAGGTCGAGATCCACCCAGCGGATCAGCTATGCATCCCTGATCCCCCGCACAGCTGGAACTCATCGCATGAACAGTTCGCGAGCGGTGCGAACACAGGCTTCGTCTCTGAGCACTACGGACGACACGGCAGCGCAGAGGCTCACCGAGTGATGGGCTACTTCTCGCGAGACTCGCTATCCACCTACTACGCCCTGGCCGATGCTGGAACAGTCTGCGATCGCTGGTTCTGCTCCCTTCTGACCAGCACCTGGCCAAATCGCTTCTATTCGTTTGCTGCTCAGAGTGGCGGAGCACGCACCAACGACACGACCGAAGACTGGGATTGGCCAGACATCTTCGGACGAGTTGAGGAGTCGGGCCGTTCCTGGGCGAACTACTACGGAAACGCGCCCTTTTCGATGTTGGCGCCGGGCAGGGCTCTCGTACAGACGAACTACCAGCCCCTCGAAGAGTTCTTTCGCCAGGCCGAACATGGCACTCTGCCCTCTCTCGTCTGGCTGGACCCGATATACGGGCGAAACGACGATCATCCCCCCTGCCATCCGGTCGCTGGACAGGTCTTTGTCGCGTCGATCTACGAGGCCCTAGCGCAGAGTCCACAGTGGGAGCGCACCCTGTTCATCCTCTGCTACGACGAGCACGGCGGCTTCTTCGACCACGTACCCCCCCCCACCACCGACGATGACCGAGCTGAACAGGGCTTCAACCAGCTGGGCTTCCGTGTCCCCGCTCTGATCAGCGGTCCCTTTGTGAAGCAGGGCTACTGCTCAAGCGTGGTCTATGACCACAGCTCCGTACTGTCTTTCCTCGAAACCCTCTGGGAGCTTGAGCCCCTAACCGCCCGAGATGCTGCGGCCAACAACCTCTTAGACGTCCTCGATTCGCAACGACTGCTCGATGACCACCCGGCTGATCCCACCACCCTGCCGGTGATCGAAGCGAACGATGACGAGCTGTACGCACCGCAGTGCAGCTACGGCATCGCCTTTCGCTCAACTGAGGGACCCCAGCAAGCCGTCACCGGCCAGCCCGAGCTCGAAGCGATGCTCGATGGCCCCCTGGCGGGCTCCCCCTTCGATCGACGTGCCGAGACCGACCGGATCTACGAGGACCTGCTCGGCGAAGCAGAGCGCCTCGGAGTGCTCGTACGCGAACGCAAAGAAGCCTCAACATAAGAAGCACTCATGAACAAGTGTCCCGGCTGCGCCGCGCCCATCGACCCCGGCTCCCTTGTGTGCCGATATTGCGGTGTGCCCTGCCAGGACATCAGCAGCGCCGCGGATGAGCTTCGCGCGCTGGAGGAGCTCCATCGAGCCTCTCAGGAGATGGCCCGGAGCGGCGGGATAGGTGGGATCTTCGGTGCCATGGGCGCCAACGTAATGAACAACCTGGGAGTCGGGCCTCAAGCCCGAATCGCTCAGTTCTGGCAGAACGCCTTTATTCCCCGCAGCATCGACGCTCAGTGCCAGGCCGTGATCCAGATGATCGGCATGATCGTGGTCCCCGACGGGATGATGCAGGCGATGCAGGAGAGCATGAACCCGAGCACCGGCAAGGCGCACTCGATCTACTTCGACCGGGCCGAGGCCATCCTCTCTGCGATGCGGATTCACCACGCTGGAAACGCTGCCGCAGCCCCCAAGATCGCCGCCCTCGAAGCTGAAGTAACAAAGGAACGAGCAAAGCTGCGCGCTGCGCGGACCAGAGGCTGGGTCCTCTATGGAATCCTCGTCGGTGGTAGCCTTGCATTCCTGGGTGGGGCCGCCCTGCTCGTTGTCCTGTTCGGATGACGACCGAGAGGCAACCAGAATAGGAGCGAAAAGTTACCAATGTTGTTCGACGTATCGAAATGGGACGCCAAGCCTGGGGAGTTGGCCTGGAAGCACCCCAACACCGAGATCTCCTGGGGTGCACAGCTCATCGTCAACGAGAGTCAGGAGGCCTTCCTGGTTCGCGAGGGAAAGGTGGAAGGTCCCTTTGGGGCAGGCCGTCACACCCTGGACACGATGAACTACCCGATCCTCGAGAAGTTCATCGAGATGCCATTCAAGGGCGAACAGACACCCTTCTCTGCCGAGGTCTGGTACGTCAACAAGCAGGTCGTATTGGACGCTCCCTGGGGTACGCCATCCCCTATCCAGGTGATGGACGCAAAGCTGGGAATCATGGTCCCGGTACAAGCTCGTGGACAGTTCGGTGTGCAAATCAGCGACTCACGGCGCTTCCTCATCAAGCTGGTGGCCACCATGAGCGGCTACTCGCTTGAGCAGCTGCGCAGCGCTATGCGTGGAATGCTACTGAGTCACTTCAATACGCTCCTGGCCGAGTACCTGGTTCATCGCGGTGTGTCGGTGCTCGAGATTGCCGCGGACACCCACAACCTCTCCACCCAGATGCAGCACAAGCTGGCGCCTGAGTACGGCGAGTACGGCATTGGGCTGGTGGACTTCCGAATCATCTCGATCACGATCCCCGAGGATGACCCTGCTGTCGCCCGAGTCAAGGAGGCCCTCGCCCACAAGGCCGAGTTGGACCTGCTGGGAACCAACTACGTCCAGGAACGCAGCCTCGATGTGCTCGAGGCCGCCGCCGACAATGAGGGAGGAGCGGGGCAGATGCTCGGCGCAGGGCTGGGCCTTGGCGCCGGTCTGGGCGTTGGTGGCGCCATGGGTGGAGCGATGTCCCAGGTGGGCAGTCAGCTGCAGCCGACGGCCGAATCCGAACGCCCACCGCCTCTGAACCCTTTCGCCATCGGTGCGGCTACCTGGCACATCCACCTGGACGGAACAGAGCAGGGCCCCCTTGACCTCCAGGCGCTCAAGGATGGGGTGGCCAGCGAGCGCTTCACCCGCGATACCCCCGTGTGGACCAAGGGCATGTCTGGCTGGGCAGCAGCCGGAACGGTCGTAGCGCTCGCTGACCTGTTCGGGCCCGCTGAGGGGCCTCCCCCCTATCCTGGGGCCGACCCGTCTTCGGATACGGAACCGAGCGACGAGGGGTGAACCCATCTGCTTGAGGGTGCGCCGGTGAACGCCGAACGCTGGACTGATGAGATGTTCGAAGCCGACGCGCAGAGCCTCGCGCGGTCCCTGCTCGGCGCAACCCTGGTCAGGAGGCTGACCAATGGCAGTCGACTCACCGGCACCATCGTCGAGACCGAGGCGTATCTGGGCGTAATGGACCGCGCCGCACACTCCTACGGTGGTCGTCGCACCAGAAAAAATGAGACGATGTACGCAGCTGCTGGCACTTCATACGTCTACCTGATCTACGGCATGTACCACTGCTTCAACGTGGTCTGTGGACGGGTGGATGAGCCCACTGCTGTGTTGGTGCGTGCCCTGAAGCCACGCGAAGGGCTCGAGGCAATGCGGATATCCCGGCCCAAAGCACGCCGAGAACGAGACCTCTGCTCAGGACCGGGAAAGCTCTGTCAGGCGCTCAGCATCGATCGAAGCCTGGACGGATTGTCACTGGCAACGAGCAACGGCCTGTTCATCGAGGGAGCATCAGGCCCCCCACCCGGGAGCAACGTAGTACGAGCTGCACGAGTTGGCGTGGACTATGCGGGTGAATGGGCTGATAAGCCGCTGCGCTATTACCTCGATGGCAGCGAGCACGTCAGCAAGAAGGTGCCAGCGGGCAGGAAGATGCGCTGAGTACTACGCGGCGACGACGGAGCGAGCATCCCGCTCGATGGTCAGGACAAGGGGCTCCCCGCACACGGCAAAGGGCAACTCACACACGAGCCTGTCCTCGTCCACGTAGCGGTCATTGCCGCTGCACTGCACTACCTCAGGAAGACCCAGAGGGCCTTCCGTGACGGCGATGGTCTTCACCTGACCCGTTACGACGTTGCA
>CAZEIY010000357.1:3904-4812 GCA_964512375.1 uncultured Rickettsiales bacterium
CTCGCCCAGGGCGTCCTCGATATCATCGCGAGCGACGCCGGCGCTTGGCAGCGCGAACATGGTAGCGGTGACGGTCGTGGCCAGGGCCTGGCTGAACGACATGCTGATCTTCAGGACCCCCTCGCCCACAGCGACCGAACTCAGCCAGGCGAGTCCCTGTTGGTTCGGCTGCATGGCCTCGAGACGGGTGACCCGGGTGCCAACGAACTGCTCGAATGCCTCGTCGACTGCGTCCGCGATCCTGATGATGAATTGCTCGTCCATGAAAGATCTCCTCAGGCGCGTAAACGGTATGGAAGGCCAAGTTCCACGTCGGCAGAGTTCCGCGCTTCTTGAGAAGAAACCTTCCGAACTTCAGTCGGGAAGAACGGCACGCACAGGAGCGAAAGCTGGGGGCGTCTGCTAGCGACTAGCGTACGTACATGCGCAGGTGATTCATGCCTGTTCCCGACTCCGCGACGTTCAGACCCAGAGCCAGCCCGAAGCCCAGACCGGGCAGCTCGATGAGCGACTCGTCGACAACCTCAACAATGCCAAGATGAGCGGGGTAGATGTGATTTGAGCCGAGACCGAGACTGCTCCAGCCGGGACCAGACCCACAGGCGGAGTAGTAGATGTCTGGTCCAACGACTGCGGCCCAGGCAGGCCCATAGGAGTGAGGCCACTCGGTAAAGAGCGGGTCATCGCAATTCCGGCCCTGGTAGGTGGCGTGACCGCCGAGGTGAAAGTACAGGTTCGTCTCACAGAGCGCACCAGACACAACCAATGTGCCTGCGCTCATGGGATACGGAGTCGCTAGAGCTTCTAGACTTACAGAAGCCGTTCCATTGAGCACAGTCCACTCGAGACAGGACGGCGCTACCTGACCCAACATGAACGCCGGCAGCGTCTCGCTGCCATCTCCCACC
>CAZEIY010000358.1:0-4807 GCA_964512375.1 uncultured Rickettsiales bacterium
GGAGCCGCGATGGCGGGCACATCACCTACAGCTCGAACCAACGCAACGGCAAGGACTTCGACATCTGGATGGGAGACGCTCGCAGCGCGGACGGCGCCCGGCTCCTCTGTGAAGGCGAGGGCTACTGGGGTGCCGGCCCCTGGGCCCCCGACGGCAAGTCGATGATCGCCTACCAGTACGTGTCGCGTGCCGACAGCCGCCTGCACCTGGTCGACATCGAGAGCGGCAAGAGCAAGCGCATTATTGGAGGCTCCCGCAGAGACACCGCCTACTACGGTGACGTCGTCTTCGGCGCCGATCCCGACACTCTGTTGGTGACCTCGGATCGAGACGGAGAGTTCGTTCGTCTCTATCGCGTAACTCGCAAGGGCAAGCGCTGGAAGTGGAGTCCGCTGAGCGAGGACATCCCGTGGGATGTCGAGGAACTGGCCATCACCGAGGACGGCTCGACGCTCGCTTTCACCGTCAACGAAGGTGGCTACGCGGCGCTGTACCTGGTGGATCTGGCAACGGACATAATCAAGAGGGTGGACTCCATTCCCAGGGGCCTGGTCTATGGACTTCGCTTCGCCCGCAAGGCCCCCGTCCTCGGCTTCACCGCTGCGGGCCCGACTCGGACCGGAGACGCCTGGACTCTGGACACGACCAGCGGTGAGGTCACCCAGTGGACCCACAGCGAGATCGGCGGTCTGGATAGCTCGAACTTCCGCGAGCCCGAGCTCATCGAGTACGAGAGCTTCGACGGTCGCAAGATCCCCGCCTACTACTACAAGCCAGAGGGCGAAGGCCCCTTCCCGGTGACCATCGACATCCACGGTGGACCCGAAGGGCAGGCGCAGCCCTGGTTCTCTGCAACAACTCAGTACCTGCTGAACGAAGCAAAGATCGCCGTGATCGTGCCGAACGTCCGCGGATCGTCGGGCTATGGTCGCTCGTATCTCGCCCTCGACAACGGCTACCTGCGCGAGGACTCCGTCAAGGACATCGGCGCCCTGCTCGATTGGGTTGCCCAGCGCAAAGAGCTCGACGCCGACCGAGTGGCTGTACAGGGCGGATCCTATGGGGGCTACATGGTGCTCGCTTGCCTCGTTCACTATGGCGATCGCTTGCGGGCAGGCATTGATGTGGTCGGAATCAGCAACTTCGTCACCTTCCTCGAGAACACCAAGGAATATCGGCGTGACGTGCGCCGCGCCGAGTACGGTGACGAGCGCGATCCGAAGATGCGCGCCTTTCTCGAGTCGATCTCTCCACTGAACCAGGTCGAGAAGATCCGCAGCGCACTGCTCGTGGGACAGGGCGCGAATGACCCTCGTGTGCCGCAGAGCGAGGCCGATCAGATCGTCGCCGCTGTAGGCGAGCAGGGACACGATGTCTGGTACTTCCTAGCCCCAGACGAAGGCCACGGATTCTCCAAGAAGAGCAACCGGGACCTGTGGAAGCGAGTCTCGACGCTGTTTCTCGAGACCACCCTTGGCATCCGCCCTGCTGCTCCCAACGCTGAAGAGACAAAGACGGAAGACAAGGCGCCCGAGGCGGCAGCAGCCCCCGCGGGCGAGGCCGCGAACAAGTAGCGGGGACCGAGCGAACCAACCCTGGAGAGTTCTGCGACCGGTCCCAGAGCATGAACCGCTCCTTCCAGGCTCTTCGAGTCGTCAACACCATGGTGCCTTCGGTTCCGTCCGCTTTGAGCGCAACTTCCCTAAAGTGGTCTTACCAGTTGACCATCACATGGTCTGCTGATAAGAAGATTGCATGGAAGCCACTATGCTCGAACCAATCCAAAAAAAGAGCCTGAGCGACGCTGTCTTTGAACAACTGCGTGGGCGAATCGTGGACGGCGAGATGCCGCCCGGCACAAAGTTGCCCTCTGAGCGGGTGCTCTGCGAGATGCTGCAGGTCAACCGGGGCGCCCTCCGAGAGGCCCTCCGACGCCTCGAGCAGGCCCGCTTGATCCGTTGCCAGCACGGCGGAGCGACCCGCGTGCTTGACTACCGCACGAGCGCAGGGCTCGATCTGCTCTCTTCCCTCCTGTTTACATCCACGGGCGAGCTCAACATCGCCGTCGCGCGAAGCGTCGTGGAGATGCGTTCTGCCCTCGCCCCGGACATGGCCCGCCTCGCTGCACTTCGGGGCGAGCCCGCCACAGCCGAGCGGTTGGACGCGCTGGTCGAGTCGATGCGTGCGTGCGAGGGAGACCTGGAGAGACTCCAGGACATCGCTCAGGACTTCTGGGGAGAGCTGGCCGCCGCTTCTGACAACGTGGCGTATCGCCTCGCCTACAACACCCTCATCGAGAGCTTCCGCAAGTTCTCACGGCTGCTCACCCACGTGATGGCCGAGGAATACGCTTCACTCGATCACTACGCGGACATCGCCGACGCGGTGCACCGCGGCGATGGTGAGGCAGCGATGCAACACGCCAGGGCTCTCACACACCGCGGCGGTGAGGCCATCAAGGGCATGCTGGATACGGTGCGCATCGAAGGGCAACGACGATGAGTACGACAGCTGATTCACCTACCCTGACGCTGCCTCGCGATACGCCGAGCGAGTTCAATGAGGCCATCCGCGTGTTCTTCAGCCACGCCAGCCCGTCGTTGCTGAGTCTGGCCGTGGTGGTCACTGGGGCGGTCCGCATCTCCCTCGGCTCCTGGTCGGTGGTCGACTTGCTCATCCCGCCCGCGATCCTTCTGGGCTGGCCAATGCTCGAGTGGATGATTCACGTTCACCTCCTCCACTTCCGCCCGCGGCGGGTGCTCGGCATCCGAATCGATCCCCTCAACGCTCGTCGACACCGTCAGCACCACCAGGACCCATGGCGCTACCAGCGCGCGTTCATTCCCCTACCCGGACTGCTTCTGGCCCTGACGAAGCTGCTCGTCGTGGCCGCGCTCAGCCCCTGGCCGGCGATGTGGACAGCAGTCATCACCATCACACTGCTGGGACTGCACTACGAGTGGGCCCACTACCTGGCGCACGTGCGCTACTGTCCCCGCTCCCACCGATACCGAACCCTGGTGCTGAACCACCGCAGGCACCACTTCAAGAATGAGAAGTTCTGGATGGGCGTGAGCATGACCTCAGGCGACCTGCTTATGGGCACCGCCGCTGAGCCCGACGAGGTCGAAAGCTCCCCAACGGTTCGCCACATTCACCCAGGGGAAGCGGCCTGAAGCGGCGCCGTCGTCTTGCCTTCAGAGGAGTCGAAGCGGTAGCGTGTGATTCGTCGACGGTCTTGCACCGCAGGCACGCTGTAACCCCCTCGAGGAGGTCCGTTCCGTGACCCAGAAGTACCGCTGCTTACTCGCACTGCTCATGCTGTCCCTGCTACTTCCGACTACTTCGAACGCAAATCCAGTGCGGGTCGAAGGACTCGTAGGCGACCCACGCGAGGGCATGACCCACCTGTTTCTCGAGGACTCGACCGATATCTTCCTCAATCCGGCACTCGCGGGCATCTATCGCAACCGCATCGACATCAGTCTCGGTATCGGCGCAGGCAACGGTGTCACCCTCGAACCCATGGGCGGCACCCTCCTGGGTGACAACAAGTTTACCTTTGGCATCTATCTGAATCGAGAGGCGGACCGCTACAGCGATCAGGCAGCCATGGCCACAGCGCTCGGGCCGCTCTACACGGCAGGAGCCCCCAACACGACCCGGTACCTCCCCATCGACGTCATGCTGTCCTTCGATCTGGGCGGCGTTTCCCTCGGCATCGGCGCCTACGCCGCGTTCGGACGCACCCGAAACTACGAGGAGCAGTTCGTCATCGATGACCGCGATGAGTCAGTGGTTACCGAGAACACTACCGGCGCCCACTACATCTCCGCATCCATCGGCGTCGCCGCCGACAGTCACCGCATATCACCTCAGGGATGGTTCCGCTTCACCTCCGCCACCGACTGGTCGGACAGTCTGTCGTACTTGTGGAGCAGCGGGCCCTCGGGAGAGCCGGGCGAACACTTCGCTGACATCACCACGGGCCTGGCCGGAGCAGTCAGTATCTCCGGCGGCTTCCGAATGCCCCTGAAGATCCGCAAGAGTCTTTCGCTGATCCCGGCGGTCAGCATCGCCTTTGGCCGCTCCTCGATATTCTCCAATAACCGTCTGTCGAACCTCGCGTCCGAGGACGATGTCCTGATCTCTTCTGCCCTGGCGATCACCGCTGGTGCCTCGGTGAACTACCGTCCCACGGACTCACTGCTCGCGGTGTTCAGCGTCTCTGTCGATGCGCTCCACAACGCTGTATCCTTCGACAACCTCGAGGACGATGAAGCCTGGGCTGAAGCGAAACAGAGCGCCACCCGCTTCCGCCTACCAGTGATCACGATTGGCGCCGAAGCAGACCTCCTCGCCCACCTGAGATTGCGCGGCTGCATTCGAGCGGGAATGGCCCTGGGCATGAACATCGGCGGCCAGGAGCAGCGCGATGAAGACGGACTGCTGTCCCTCGCCAATACCAACGACAACGGCGCCAACCCCATGCTTAGCGCGTCATTCGGCCTGTCTTTCCCCTTTGAGCCCCTGGACATCGACCTCACTGTCGGCGGAGACCTGGTCTCCGCCGAACAGGGCTCGTTCTTCAGCCAGGCTGGCGTAACCATTTACCTACCCTGACCCAGAACTGAGGGACTCAACAATGCAACCCCCCTTGCAACGAATCCTGGCATGTACAGGTATCGCCCTGCTCCTCGGCATGCTCGCCTGCGCGCCTCCCGACCGCACTGACCACAGTCCCGACGACCTGATCGACGACAGCAGCGGTGTACAGCTTCCTCCCGCCAGCACGGGTGATGACGAT
>CAZEIY010000359.1:0-4802 GCA_964512375.1 uncultured Rickettsiales bacterium
TATCATCTGCCGGTGCCTGAACTCATGAGCCGGATCCGTCGCTTCGCCCCGTTAGTCGGAATTTATGCTGCGGGCCTGCTCAGCGGTGCGGCAGTGTCGGCAGCGGCTGTGTCGGTGCACTATCCGTTCGAGCGCCTCGAGGTCTTTGCCGAAGCGCTATCGATTATTCACGCCCGATATGTCGATGAGCGCGATGCGGGTGATCTGGTCTATGACGCGGTGTCAGGCTTGTGCCGCGACCTGGATGACCACTCCATCTTCATGAACCCCGACGAATATAGAGAGTTGAGGGAGGAGACCAGTGGGCAGTACTTCGGTATCGGGATTGCCCTCGATCTCGAGGATGGGCGCCTCCTTGTGCAGCGCACCATCGAGGCTTCCCCAGCGGAGGCGGCGGGGATACTGCCGGGAGACGAGATCCTGGCCGTAGACGGTGTAGTGGTCGGTGAGTTGGGACCTGAGGTTGCCCTGGCCCGGATCGAGGGTAAGCGAGGCTCAATGGTGGTGTTGAGGATTGCCCGAGATGGTCTGGCGGAGTCCCTTGAGGTTGCAGTGCGCCGCGATCAGGTGAGAACAAACTCAGTGGAGTCCGCCCTACTCAGTCCGAACGTCGGCTGGCTTCGGATCGAGCGTTTCCAGCGACGGACGGTCGATGAGGTTCGTAGGGCATTGCGGGCTCTCGGGGCCACTGGGTCTGTGCCTGCTGGAGTTGTGGTGGATCTGCGGGGTAATCCCGGCGGCTACCTGAGTCAGGCTGTCGCTGTTGCGGACATCTGGTTGGCCGAAGGGGCGATTGTCTCGACGGTCGACCGTAGCTCCGGCACGCAACGGGACATGGCTCGATCTCTCGGAGCCGATATGACGACTCAGTTGGTGGTGCTGGTTGACGGGCGAACCGCTTCGGCGGCTGAGATTGTGGCAGGGGCTCTGCAGGACAGGGGCCGCGCTCAGGTAGTGGGAGAGACCAGCTACGGAAAGGGATCTGTTCAACAGTTCTTCGACCTTTCGGATGGTTCCGCACTCAAGCTGACGACGGCTCGCTACTACACTCCGAGCGGCGCAAGCATTCAGGGGGTAGGAGTTCGGCCTGATGTTGCTCTTGGCGATCATCTCTTTGAGGAGCTGGGTCGAGACCTTGATGTTCTGTTGCTCAGTATGCCGGACGCTCCGTCCTGGGCTCGTGACGATCGAGCCCTGCAGGTGGCCATCCTTGCCCTACGCGATCCCGAAGCTCTTCAGGCCCTCACGGGGCCGGCTCATTCCGGCCCCGTGAAGGAACCCTAGGTCCCGGCGATGGACGGAAGACACACGTTTACCTTGGGGCTCTGGCTGCTCTCTGCTGCCGTGCTCTGTTTGGCGATGGTGCGCCTGGGTCCGTGGCTCTGGGTGAACCTCTTCCCCGGCGCCGAAGAGATGACTCTCGTGGAACAAGAGCAGTTTGCCGATGCCAGTGCCTCTCCATCGAACGCAAGCAACTCGGAACAGGCAGCTGAGGCCTTGCATCGAGTGCTGTCGAACTGGGGGGTAGGCAACGCCCCCGAGCCGGAGAGAATCTACCTGCCACAAGGTCGGCGCCCTGGTGAACTTCAGAACACCCTTCGCGCCCTGGACAGCCTCTCGAAGCTAGAGGTTTATGTGACCCGCGTGGATGATTTGCTCTTCCGGCTTCGGATTTACTCTGGGGCGAGGCTGCTCTTGCAGCGGGACGTCTTTCCGTTTCTTCCTGAGCGTCCATCGGTGACTGGCGTTGACCCACCGGAGACGAGCGTGCTTGTGCTCCTTGGTGAAGAGGAAAGCGAGTTTCTGGACCGCATCTGCTCCTGGCGCAGTCCCCTCGCTGTTGTGGTGCCACCGTTTGCGGCTCATGCGGTCAAGACCATGCGCTTCGCCAGCCGCTGCAGTAAGGGTGTTGTTCTGCTCCTCGACCCGGAAGATGATGTGTCGGAGCAACTAGCGAGTGCTCCTGAGGCCAGCGGTGTGTTGTTGGTCGATGGACTCGAGGACAGCCTCGATCTGAATCGTTGGCTCCGTCCTCTGGTTCACTCCAACGCATTCTTGCTCGATGGTCGCCCGAGCGGTTCGTTGCCGAGCAGCGAGGATCCTGCTCGAGCCCTGGGACTGCGCTACTTGAGGTGGGCAGGTCAGCTCCAGCACGACAGTGACCTCGTACTCGCTCGAAACCTCACGGTGCGCAGAGGCTATGGCCTCGTCGCTGCGCGCGGTGATGATGAGGGCATACGGCTGCTCGAGACCTTCCTCGAGGCCGCACGTGATGATGGCTACAACCTCCTCTTTCCCGTGGAGGTGGCGCGTGAGCACGGACTGGGACGGCCCACGTCGCGCTGAGGAGCCGGCAGGCGGGTTTGCCGGGTCGTTCCTCTACGGGCTCAGATTTCGAACCCCGCGCGGAACCTGAAGCCAACGCAGGGGGTCCTTGTCCTTGCGCCCCTGGCGCAGTTCGAAGTGAAGCCTTGGGCCTTCCAGGGAGCCGGTTTCACCGACGTAGCCGATGATCTGGCCGCTCTCGAGCTGCTCACCTGCTTGGACAGTGAATTCTCTCGCGTGGGTGTAGACCGTGAACCATTCGTCGCCATGGTCGAGGATAGCTACCAGTCCATAGCCGTTGATATGCATCAACTTGCTGACCTCTCCCTGGTGAATAGCGCGGATCGGATCACCCGTGTCCGCGAGAATGTCGATACCTCGTCCGCTTCGTCTGAAGTTCCCGACCACAGGCATAGGGAGGCGTCCCCGGCTGCGCGCGAAGGACAGCTGTCCGGTGCTCTTGGGATCTTGCTGCTTGGCCTCGTCGCGGAGGTCTATCCGTACGTCGAGGTCGCCATCGCGGCTCTGCAAGAGCAGCTTGTTGACGCGCTGTCGATTCTTCTTGCGGATCGTCTCGACCAGGCTCTTTCTCTCATCCCGTAGAGTGCGGGTTTCATCCCGGCGAGTGAAGGCCTCGCCCGCGGCCTGCAGGAGTATGCGGCGCTCTCTGGTGATCTGGCGCTTCACTCTTCGCTCCCGCCGAAGCTCGCCCCTGAGGTCTTCCATCAGTGCTTGATCCGCGTTCACGATCCACCACAGGTAGCGAGCAGTTCTGAGCAATTCGTGAGGACTCCTGACCGAGAACAGCAGGGGAAGGAAGCCCCGGTGTCGGAAGCGATACATGGCGCGCAGACGTACCTTGAGCCGTTCGCGACGTTCTTCGAGGACGGCGTGATTACTGGCGAGGAGCTCTTCTTGGATGGCGATTCGGCTCTCGGCTTCGCGAACTCGAGCGGTGGCGCCACGAAGGTCACCATCAGCTTTGAGCATACGCACTTCGAGCGCTTCGATTTCCCTCAGAACATCGCTGGGGTTCTGACTGGGCGCTGCCTCGGCGACACTCGGAAGGAGTAGGGCTAGAGTCAGGAGCAGGAGTGCCACTCTCACGGGTTGGTGCTCGGGTCTCGTGCGACAGAGGTCCAGGCACCCAACAAGCCGATGCTGACCCCCGCAACCACCAGGCCAATGAGGATATTGCCAGGCAGGAAGGCCAACTCTCCGGGCCCCATGAGCATGCCCAGGCCCTGCTGAAGTTGGAGGAATGCGTAGCGATAGAGCACCTGGAGCAATAGCAGCGAGACGAGGGCGCCCGCAAGACCCTGTATGGCTCCCTCAAAGAGGAAAGGCAGCCGAGCAAACCAGCGTGTGCCGCCAACCAGCCGAACGATGGCCAGTTCATCTCGGCGCGCGTAGATAGCAAGGCGGATGGTGTTGGCTATGAGGAAGACTGCGGAGACCAGGAGCAGGGTCCCGAGAACCAGCGCGGAGAGCTTCGAGAGAGACAGGAAGGTGTGATATCGCTCCACCCATTCATGGGAGTAGTCCAGGGCGATGAATTCGGGTCGCTCGAGTCGGCGCGCGATGTCAGCGACGAGCCTGGGTTGCTGGAAGTTGGGAGCCAGACGCACTTCGAGGCTGGCGGGCAGTGGGTTCTCGTCGAGGTCCGCCAGAATGCGATCCATGCCGTCGATGGATCGACCGAACTGTTCGAGGGCTTCGATCTTGCTGACGTACTTGACCGACTGCACCTCGCTCAATGCCTGAAGTTCCACCTTCAGGTCGAAGACAGCGGTGTCCTCCAGACCCTCGACGAGATAGCAGGATATCTGGACATCCTTCCCCCAGCGATCGAGGACCCCGGAGAGATTCGACAGCGTCATCACAAAAGTACCGATGAGGAGGAGCACGGTAGCCACCGCAGATATTGTCGCGACGGCAAGGAAGCGATACTCAGACATGCCCTTGAGGGCTCGGCTCAGGGAATAGGGTAGGTACTTCACGAGGCCTGAGTTCCCGAAGAGGCTGGTCCTTCATTCCCATCGGAATCAGCGGCTTTGCCGTCGCTGTCCGGGTACTGCGCCGCCTTCGATGCCTCAAGCTTGCGCTCAGTCTCTTCGCGTGGCTGCTTCAGCGCTACGAGATCACCGGGTGCGGGCGCCTTGGGGCGTCGGTCGGCTTTGATACGGCCAGCATGGAGTTGCACTTCGCGGAAGTTGTAGCGTGCCACCTGCTCCTGATCGTGGGTGGCCACAAGGACGGTAGCCCCCTGGTCGGTACAGATCCCGACAAGTAGATCCATGATGTCGCTGCTGAGATAGTGGTCCAGGTTACCGGTGGGCTCATCGGCGAGGAGGATGCTCGGGCGATTGACTACGGCTCGGGCGATGGCCACGCGCTGCTGTTCGCCGCCGGAGAGCTCGCCAGGCGTGCGCTTTCCCATTCCTTCGAGGCCAACCCGGGTTAGCGCAAGGTTGACT
>CAZEIY010000360.1:0-2293 GCA_964512375.1 uncultured Rickettsiales bacterium
GATTCATAGCTCGGTTCAACTCTGCTCGGGCGAAGAAGACTGGTACCAGATCAATATTCCCGCAGGCACATGGGTCTCGGTAGAAATAGACATCGACGGTTCGGGTGCTGGGGCTACTGATCTGGATCTGGTTGAGGCCAACCCTGCCGGCGACGCCCAGTGGTGGTCGGCGAGTGAGCAGAGCTACGAGCGCCTCGCCTGGTACAACCCCGGGCAGTCCGCGCAGGAGCGCTACCTGATGGTCTACGGCTACCAGGGAGCGACAGCAGACTACGACATCATCGTGCGGGTCTCGAGCTACCACCAGGGTATGGACTGCGACAGCTTCTTTCCGTTGGTTTCGGCCAACTCAGAGACAGGTGAGTGTAATCGCGTCATGCAGGTTCCGCAGACCAACGATGCCTCTGAGGGCTACCTTGTCGAGCATCAGGCGCACTACAGCAATCTGCGCCGCGAGGTCGCCTACCTGATCACATGGGCTACCGAGGAGACCGCCTCTCAGTTCCCGGGTACCAACCCCCTGTCTCTTATGGATATGAGCGAGCGTGGCGGCGAGACCCCGGGGACCATGGTTGGGCAACTGCGCCACCCTGAGGGCACCCACATCAACGGCAATGATGCTGACATCGCCTACTACCAGACAGGCGCCGACAACGAGGGCCGCGCCGTCTGCGCGAATGATGGCTACTTCTGCACATCGGCCCCCAACATCCTCGACGCGACTCGCACAGCGTTCTTCATGATCCGGCTGATGGATAGCCCCCACCTGCGTGTGATCGGCGTCGATACGATGATCGCGACGGAACTGATGACTGCTGCCAATGCCCTGCGCTCACAGGGTGTGGTGACTCAGAGTGAAGTGACGCGCCTCGACAACTACATGGCCTGGGGTGAGGGTTGGCCCTTCCACCACCATCACATGCACTTCTCATGGGACTGGGAGGACGGCTATGAGGGTCGCTCTGCCGACGCGCCCGAGGGCTGCATCATTGACGAGGCTCTCGACCCCTACGCGCCTGTTGCGCAGCCTCTCTAGGCTGCTCCTACTTCGCCACTTCTCTTTGGGGAGTCGGTATCAGCCCCCGCCGATGCTCATGAGGTAGTCCTCGGCGGCGCTGATCTGATCGCGAAGGTCGGCGGCTTTCTCGAAGTCGAGGTTCCTGGCCAGCTTCAGCATTCTCGCGCGCATGAGTGTGATCTCCTGCTGCAGTTCTCCAGGGTCAAGGCGCCGCAGGTGACTGATCTTCATGGCTGGCTTCTTCATCTCGAGATCTACGTAGTCCTTCTCGTAGATGCTGGCCAGGATGTCGATGATGTCCTTCTTGATGCTCTCGGGAGTGATCCCGTTGGCCTTGTTGTACTCCTCCTGTCGAACTCTTCGTCGATCGGTCTCGTCGATGGCGCGCTGCATGGAGCCGGTCACTGAATCGGCGTAGAGAAGGACCCGTCCCTCTACATTGCGGGCCGCTCGCCCAATGGTCTGCAGCAGCGAGGTGGTCGACCGCAGGTAGCCTTCCTTGTCGGCGTCGAGGATGGCTACCAGGGAGACTTCCGGCAGGTCGAGGCCTTCCCTGAGAAGATTGATGCCAACCAGCACATCGAACTCCCCGAGACGCAGGTCACGGATGATCTCGATGCGCTCCAGTGTCTCTATGTCTGCGTGCATGTAGCGCACCCGAACACCCAGCTCCCGGTAGTAGTCGGTGAGGTCTTCCGCCATTCGTTTGGTCAACACCGTGACGAGAGTCCGCTCGTTTCTTGCGGCGCGCGCGCGGATCTCAGCCAACAGGTCATCTACCTGCTTGCCCGCCGGGCGGACCTCCAGTTGTGGGTCCAACAGTCCTGTCGGTCGAATGACCTGCTCGACCACGACACCATCACATTGCTCGAGCTCATGGTCGGCAGGAGTGGCAGAGACAAACACGCACTGGGGGACCAAAGCCCAGAACTCGTCCGCCCGTAGCGGCCGGTTGTCGATAGCCGATGGCAGCCTGAATCCGTAGTCCACGAGCGTCTCTTTGCGTTTTCGGTCACCTCGGTACATGGCTCGCACCTGCGGCACCGCGACGTGGCTCTCATCAACGATCAGCAGAAAGTCCTCGGGGAAGTATTCGACGAGGGTCGGAGGTGCTTCACCGGGCCGTCGCCCGCTCAGATGCCGGGAATAGTTCTCGATGCCACTGCAGCGACCCATCTCTTCGAGCTGCTCGAGGTCAAAGAGAGTGCGTTGCTCAAGGCGCTGTGATTCGAGCACCCGCCCGTTGCTTTCGAAGGCCTGTAGGCGTCCTGTCAA
>CAZEIY010000360.1:2303-4799 GCA_964512375.1 uncultured Rickettsiales bacterium
TGCGTATCGAGTCGATGGCGGCTCGCATCCGCTCTTCCTCTGTCACGTAGTGGCTCGCGGGATAAATTCTGGCCTCGGCCACCTCGCCCAGCACCTTGCCGCGCAGGGAGTCCACCTGGATGACCCGCTCGATCTCATCTCCCCACATCTCTATCCGATATGCGATGTCGTCTTCGTGCACGGGGAAGATCTCTACTACGTCACCCCGCACCCGAAACGTGCCGCGATGAAAGTCGGCGTCGCTGCGGCGGTATTGGATATTGACGAGACGTCGTAGCAGCTTGTTGCGGGCTATCTTTCGGCCGGGTTCGAGCACCTCGACCATGCTCGAGTAGTCATCGCGAGAACCGATGCCGTAGATGCAGGAGACGGACGCAACGATGAGCACGTCGCGACGTTCCAGCAGCGAGCGGGTGGCCCGGTGGCGCAGGCGGTCGATGCGGTCGTTTATCGAGGAGTCCTTCTCGATAAAGGTGTCCGAAGAGGGGACGTAGGCCTCGGGCTGATAGTAGTCGTAGTAGGAGACGAAGTATTCGACCGCGTTGTCAGGGAACAACTCGAGGAATTCGCCGTACAGCTGAGCTGCCAGGATCTTGTTCGGAGCGAGGACGAGGGTCGGTCTGTTTACCTTCTCGACGACGCAGGCCATGGTGAACGTCTTGCCGGTACCGGTGGCACCCAGCAGGCACTGGTGACTTCGACCTTCGCGCAAGCCCTCGCAGAGCTCCATGATCGCGGTGGGCTGATCACCAGCTGGGCTGTATTCGCTCTGTAGGCGAAAGGGGGTGGCGGCTCTATTCATTGCCGCGCTCTATGCAGGGCCCGGATAGCTCTGGTGGCTCTAGTAGCGCACCAGGGTGGAACCCCAGGTGAAGCCCGCTCCAAAGGTAACGAAGACCACGTAGTCGCCCTTCTCGATGCGACCTTCTTCGAGGGCCAGATCGAGAGTCGTCGGTATGGTCGCAGCCGTCGTATTTGCCCATCTGTCCACGGTGACCATGATCTTCTCGAACGGAACCTTGAGCCTGCGTGAGCATGCTTCGAGGATACGGATATTGGCCTGGTGTGGGACGAAGAGCCTGACGTCTTCGGGGCTGAGGTTGTTTCGCTCCAACAGCTCCAAGGCGACCTCGCAGATGCGGGTCACTGCGTGCTTGAAGACGGTACGGCCGTCTTGCTTAACGAAGTGCTCGCGGTTGTCGACGCTCTTATGGGAGGCGGGCATAGCAGCACCGCCGCCGGGCATACGCAGAAAGGACGCGCCTGTCCCATCGGTGTGCATGCAGAAATCGAGGATCTCACCGCCGCCCTCGTCTATAGCCTCGACCAGGCTGGCCCCTGCGCCGTCGCCGAAGATGATGCAGGAGTTGCGGTCTGTGTAGTCCAGGATGGAGCTCATCGTCTCAGAGCCAATGACGAGGATGCGTTTTGCCATTCCCGACTTCACCATGGCGTAGGCCTGAGCCAGGGTGAACACGTAGCCTGAGCATGCTGCGGAGACGTCCCAGCCGAAGGCCTTGCTGGCGCCAAGCTCGGCCTGAATCATGCAAGCAGCGGCAGGGAAGGTCATGTCCGGGGTGACCGTACCCACGAGGATGCCGTCGATGTCGTCGGCAGTGAGGCCTGCACGCTCGAGGCAGATCTGTGCGGCTGCAGCTCCCATCGACGCTGTGCACTCACCGTTCGCAACGTCCGCGACATGGCGCGTGTGGATACCCGTGCGAGTACGAATCCACTCTTCGTTGGTGTCGAGCCCCAACTCTTCGTAGAAGTAGCTGTTGGGCTCAGAGCGCTCTGGGAAGTAACGACCAGTGGCTGTGATAGCGACTCGGGTCACGGAAGATCCGCGCACAGACCGCGATCGCTCATCTCGGTGTATGAGTTCGCCTGATCGGTGCAGTTACCAAGAAGTACGTCTTCATCGCCGCTGGCAAGCTGTGCATCGAGGTCTTCGTTGCAATTGGTGATGAACTGGTCGGGGCCCGTGAAGTCACCCCAGTGACTCCAATCGGCAGTAACCCACTCTCCTTGGGACCCATTCTCGAGGCAGTAGGAGATGTAGCTAGCGGTGGCCTCGCAGTAGCTCTCACACGGAGTGGCACAGCCTGTGACGACGAATCCGGATGAGAGAAAGGCGAGGAGGAAGAGAGTCTTGCGTAGCATCAGCATCTCCTGGGGTCGTCGGGCGTATACCAGCAACCTGCATGGAGGCGCACAATATCGAAAAGCGCAGGAGTAAGCCAGGGCTGGTAACGGGGGATGCAGGATGTGGATGGACAGGTAGACTGCGCTTATGTTTGTAATCCGTTTTCTTCTTTCGGCTCTTCTCCTCAGTTCCTGGTTCTCGCTAATGGGCTGTGACTCTTCTGGTTGGACCAACCCGCCGGGCGATGACGACACAAGTGTGGATGACGACGACACGAGCGGCGGGGACGACGACGACACGAGCGGTGGTGACGACGACGACACGAGCGGTGGTGACGACGACGACACGAG
>CAZEIY010000361.1:0-4798 GCA_964512375.1 uncultured Rickettsiales bacterium
AGCTGCGCTGGCAGCAGCGTTGACCTGAGCGAGGCTCGCATCACGAACGTCCGGTATCAGGGCGAGCGGATCGTAGCCGCTCAGCTTGCGATGCACCTCGTAGTTGAGGCGCTTCGAAGGTGTGTCGGTATAGAAGGCCGCGCCGTTGACCAGTCCGCTGCGCGCGTAGCGCAATTCTTCCTCGGTGATCCCCTTCTGAGCGAAGTCCTCGTACATCTTCAGCACCAGCTCAAGACACGGCAGCGCGTCCGCGAGGGCGGGAAAGACCCAGATGCTGTAGCTGCTCAACTGGGGACTATGAGCGATTCGACCGTAGGCACCGTACGACCAGCCCCGCTTTTCGCGCACCTCCATCATCAGTCGAGCGCTGAAGCCATAACCACCGAACGCCTCGTTAGCGAGCCAGGCAGCGGCATATTCGGAACCCTCGGGACGAGCGAAGAGGTGGCCCAGGAGCAGCTGCACCTGACTGCGTCCCGGCTTGTCGATGAGCAGTAGACTCCGGCTGGAGGGCTCGGCGGGACGCATCGCTTCAACGAACTCAATGGGCTTGCCGCGCAGCTTGTTCGCCAGATTCTCTAGATCCGATGCGGCTCCCCCATCAAAGTCACCGAGCAAGGCGAGAATCGCTCCCTCAGAACTGAACCAACGCCCATAGAAAGTCTCGACATCCTCGCGAGTGAGCGTAGCCAGAGACGCAGTCGTGCCCAGCACCGGTCGCCCATAGGGATGCTCGGTATAGAGCCTCTGCGCGAAGAAGCGCCTGACCAGAGCCCGGTCATTGTTGCGCCCCTCGATGATGTCCGCCTGAATTTCCTCGACCAACGAGGACAATTCCTGCGCATCGAACGCCGGCTGCTCCAGGGCCTCGCTGAGTAGCGAGGCGAGGGCGGGCCAGTTCTGGGACAGTACGGACCCTGACAGGGTGATGTGATCAGCGCTCACCCCAGCGCCCACCGAGGCGCCGAGACCCTCGAGAGTCCGCTCGAAGGCATCACGGTCGCGCGTAGCCGTACCGCGCAACAGGAGCTCGGCGGTGAGATTCGCCAAGCCTGCCTTACCATCAGGCTCCACCTGAGAGCCGAACGGCAGGACCACCTGGAACCACACGATCGGCAAGGTGGGATCGTAGACCTGCATCCGCGTCCAACCACCGCTGGCGTCCTCGAGCAGACTGCCGGGTTCCTGCGCCGGTGGGCCCTCAACAGCGCGGCTGACGAGCGGCGAGAGAGGCTTCTCTTCGCCCGTGCCCGCTGCAGGCAGGGAGGCCTGGTCAAAGGTGAGCAGCGACTCGCCTTTCGGCCGTCCTACTACCGCCGATGACCGCTCGTCTAACAGCCACTCGCGGGCGACGCGCCGAACATCCTCTGCTGTGACCGCCCTGATCGCCTCGATGCGATCCTTGCCAGCTTGCCAGCTACCGGCGGCCACCTCATTGAAGCCGATGAAGCCAGCCCTGCCTGAGTGACTGAGTAAGCCGCCATGCAGCATGACCAGCAACTGGTTGCGCACCCGCTCCAGCTCCTCGACGCTGACCAGGTTCTCTCTCAGATCAGCGAGCTCGGCGCGGATCACGGCAATGGCTGCGTCTGCTGCCTTACCCGAACGCATCGTTGCGCTGAACTCATAGAGAGACTCCTCTTGAAAGGCTGGCAACCAGGCTCCCGCCGACGTAGCGAGCCCGGTATCAACGAGCCGGCGCTCGAGGCGCGAGGAGTTACCCGCAGTGAGAATCCCATCGAGCACGGACAGCGCCGGATAGTCCGGGTGAGTCAGAGCTGGTGCCTTGTAAGCCAGTTGCAGCATCTCGCTCTGCAGATCCAGCTCCATATCGATCCGGCGATGCTCACGCTGAGTGGGCTCCTCGCCATGCTCGAGGCGCTCGATCTTTGAGGGCTTCAGGTCTCCGTAGCCCTTCGCGATCAGAGACAGCGCCTCGTCACGATCGAGCTTGCCGACGATGACGATGGTGGCGTTGTTCGGTGCGTACCAGCGACGATAGAACTCCGTGCAGTCCTCAACCGAGTAGCCCTCGATGTCGGCCTGCCAGCCGATGGTCGGCCAGTGATAGCGGCTCTTCTCAAAGGCCAACGCCCAGAGCCGCTCATTCATCGCGCCTTCGGGATCGTTGTCGACCCGGTAGCGGCGCTCGTTGATCACTACCTCGCGCTCAGCATCGAGTTGATCCTTGTCGACCACAAGACCGTCCATACGGGTGGACTCAAGATCGACGATCAGAGCCAACTTATCGGCAGGCAGGCTGACGTGATAGGCGGTGATGTCGAGCCAGGTCCAAGCATTGAGGTCGGGTGCGCCCGCTTCCTCAAGTACCTGGCTGAAGTGGGTGTCGTCGTAGCGATCTGTACGCTTGAACATCATGTGCTCAAAGAGATGCGCCAGTCCGGTCTTGCCCTCTACCTCGTCTGAAGAGCCGACATCAAAATACGTGTGATACGAGACCGTCTCAGCGCTGTCATCAGAGATCAACAGCACCTTGAGCCCATTACTCGAGAGCTTCCAGCGCTCGACCTCCAGGCCACCAAAAAACGGCGTCGTCTCTACATGGTCAAACATGGGGTGGCTTGGCCCCTGATCAAGCTGAGCTGTCCGAGCTTGCCGGTGCTTCGCACCGATCTTCTTCTTGCCGCGGGCCTGGGCGCTACCGGACGAAATCGTCATAACCAGCCCCAGGACGAGAACCAGCAGGGCGAGGACGCGGGGTGACACGATAGGGTTGCGATATCTCAGCCCTTGTACTCACGGCCGAAGAACTCGTAGTTCTTCTTGATGTAGTGCTGCCAATAAGCCGGAACCTCATCTTCATCAAAGATCGCCTCTACGGGACACTCGGGCTCACACAAGCCACAGCCAATGCACTCTTCAGGATCGATGTAGAGCATCTTTCCCTTGGGGTCGTCGCCCTTCTTCCACCCCTCATCGGGATGAATACAGTCAACAGGACAGACATCGACACAAGCTGTGTCGCAAACTCCATGACAGGGCTCTGCGATGATGAAGATCATGAAGCTCTCTCCTTCAGTTCCGTTCGTCGTAAGGACGAATCCACGATTTGAGGTGGCGTAGTATGTCGTCCAAAGAGAACAGTCGCAACTGGCGGAAGAGAAGGTCTGCTGTGACCACCCGCCCGAAGCCGGGAAGCGGGAATCATTGAGCACTCTGCGTACCGACATCACACAGTTGCCTCGACGCCCGGGCGTCTATCTCATGCTCGATGAGGCTGGCGAGGTTCTGTACGTAGGGAAAGCCGTCGATCTGAGGGCTAGGGTCCGGCAGTACTTCAACAAGGCCAGGACCGGGGATGGTCGCTTCCATGTCTCATTCCTGGTGCCGCGGGTCCGCGACGTCGAGGTAGTGGTTACCCCCAACGAGCGCGAGGCCCTGATCCTCGAAGACACCCTCATCAAGAAGCACATGCCTCGGTACAACGTGCGTCTCAAGGACGACAAGACCTGGCTTTCTCTACGTCTGCATCGTGGCGAGCGCTGGCCGAGGGTCGTCCTCGTACGCCGCTGGAAGGACGACGGCGCTCGCTACTATGGACCCTTTCTCAACGAGCTGGGGGCACGCAAGATCCTGGGGCTCCTCAGTCGGACAATCCCTCTGCGCACCTGCTCGGACACGGTCTTCGCCGCGCACAGCAAGCGGCCCTGCATCGAGTACCAGATGGGTCGCTGCAGTGCTCCCTGTACGAAGTACATCAGTGCACAGGACTACAGCAAGCTGGTCGACGAGGCGGCGCTACTCCTCGAAGGACGCTCGGAGTCGCTGCAGGTCCGCCTACAGGAGCGGATGGGGCAGGCGTCTGCCGCGCTTCGTTACGAGGACGCCGGACGGATTCGCGACTCTATCTTGTTGCTTCAGCGCATCGCCGCAAAGAAGGGTGTGAAAGCACGGGATCGACAAGAGAAGGATGTGCTGGCCCTACACCGCGAGGGTGAACTGGCAGCCGTTGCCTTATTGCCGGTGCGTGAGGGACGCCTCCACGAGGTCCGTGCCTTCGCCTTCCGCGGAGTGGCAGAAGAAGATGACCGGCTCCTGGATCGAGTGATAAGCCAGCTCTACAGCGAGACGTCACCTCCACCACCCGAGATTCTGGTTCCGATCGAACTCGCGGATGCCAGGATTCGTGCCGAGCTGCTGAGCGAACTTGCTGGTCGCAAGGTCCAGATCAAGCGACCTCAGCGAGGCCCGAACAGGGAGCTCATCGAGACCGCCGCGAGCAATGCAAAGGTACGTTTTGATGCCGCCCACTCGCGGAGCCAGCGCGCGGAGCAGTCTCTGTTCGCCCTGAAGAAGGCGCTGCGCTCGGCGGACCTTCCGAGACATATCGAGTGCTACGACAACTCGAACATCTCAGGGAGCGACCCGGTCGGTGCACTGGTTACCTTCCGCGATGGTCGACCATTCAAGGGTGGCTACCGGATCTTTCGTATCAAAGGTGTGGAAGGGGCTGACGACTACGCAACAATGCGCGAGGTCCTCGGCCGCCGGGTACGCCACGCCCTGGACGGCGACGAGGGCTGGGAGCTCCCCGATTTGATACTCATCGACGGCGGACGAGGCCAGCTATCCATGGTGACCGCGGTCTGCGAGGAGCTAGGTCTGCGCGTCGTCGGTAACGCAAACGAACCGGCGCCTCGCGCCAGCAGCGACGAACTCGACGGGCGGCCTGCTGTGCGGGTCATCTCGATCGCCAGCCGATAAATTAACATGAGAACGACAAGATTTACCAAACAGGGCGTATCAAAACGAATGGACGACGGGCACCCAACCCATG
>CAZEIY010000362.1:0-1672 GCA_964512375.1 uncultured Rickettsiales bacterium
CGTCGTCTCCTGTGTCGTCGTCTCCTGTGTCGTCGTCTCCTGTGTCGTCGTCTCCTGTGTCGTCGTCTCCCGTGTCGTCGTCTCCCGTGTCGTCGTCTCCTGTGTCGTCATCGACGGCACCTTCGAAGCTCAACACACCGAGGGGCTCGCAGCTCGCCATGAGCAGGAGCATGGCAACGCAGCTACACAGGACAATGGCGGCTCGGTGGTGCACAACTCTCCCATCACTCGGCATGAGGCCAGTCCTATCCTACTATTCTCAGGTGACGTGGACGATCCTCTATGAATCGAGCTGCCTCTTCAAGCTCCAGTGGACCACAGAGCCCTCGGCCTGTGTGCAGATCGAAGCTGGGGCTTCGGCCGTCCAGCAGCTCCAGGAGTACGGTGACTCTCTCCGCGGTCTGGCCATCTCCGTAGGGGCCCAACGTTCGTCGGTCGACCGCAGGATCGATCTGGGCTGCATTGGCGATGGTCTGCTCCACCACGTCTCGTAGTCTTCGCTCGCAGCTGGGTGGGTAGAGGAGGTTCATGCCGAGAAGCACCGACTCGGGGCGGTCTGTGTTGGGACGCAGGGTGACGCAAGGACGGCCCGCTGTAGCGGCCTCCTCTTGCACTCCTCCACTGTCGGTGAGGACAACGTCCACTCTCTGCAATAGTTGGCAGAAGCTGGGATAGGGCAGAGGGGGCAACATCTCGATATTGCTTGGAACCGCTAGCGCTTCGACCTGCGTGCGCGTGCGGGGATGGACCGCAAAGAGAACGTTCATGGGCAGCGTTCCCAGCTCATCGAGGAGTCGCTGTAGCCGTTGCGGTTGGTCGACGGTGTCCGGACGATGCAGGGTTAGCAGCGCAGTGCTCCGAGAGTCCGCCCCGGGTTGAAGGTCGTGTCCTACCGGGTCCTGGCCACTGAAACGCTGCCACGCATCGACGACGAGATTGCCGACTACGGGGCAGCCTCTCGCCTCGAAGCCCTCGACATGAGTGAGAAACCATTGGGACAGTGGGGTCGGGGCAAGTCGGAGATCGGCGAGTCGATCCACTTCGATGCGGTTGCGTTCCTCGACCATGGTCTGATCAAAGGAGCGTACGCCGGCCTCGATATGGATCAAAATGGCTTCTACTTCTCGGGCGGCCTTGGCGGCGGCGAGCGTGGAGTTGGTGTCTCCGTAGACGAGCACGAGCTCCGGTTCGGTCTCGTACATTGCTGACAGAAGAGCTGCGCGCAGCGTCTCGGGATCGCTGCAGCGGGTGTGAAGGCTGGTATCGGGTTCGAGCACGTCGTGTTCACCGAACAGGTTCTCGACCATGGTTGGGCTGTAGTGCTGGCCGGTGAATATGTAGCGGTGTTCGAAACGTTCATCGAGCAGTGGCACCAATGGCGAGAGCTTGATCAACTCCGGTCTGGTTCCTGTGACAGTGACGATGCGCACCTAGGTTCCCCTTTGCCTGGCTCTCCCCTTGCGTCATGGTGAGTGTGCAAGTAGAGCGAGTGCACTCGATCTAACACGAGTGGGAGCGCACCGCAGTGAGTTCGAGCATCCGAGCACAAAAGATCCCGTTGAGCGTGGCGCCGATGATGAAGATCACGGACCGCCACTGTCGGAGCTTCTTGCGCTGTATTACGAAGCGCACCCTGCTGTACACCGAGATGGTCTCAACCGGCGCCATCCTC
>CAZEIY010000362.1:1682-4797 GCA_964512375.1 uncultured Rickettsiales bacterium
GATCGCGCGCGCTGGCTGGGCTATTCGCCTGCCGAGAAGCCCCTGGCGCTGCAGCTCGGCGGTGATGACCCCGTAGCCCTTGGCGAGTGTGCGCGACTGGCCGAGGACATGGGCTACGACGAGGTCAACCTGAATGTAGGGTGCCCGAGTCCCAGAGTTCAGACCGGCAATTTTGGTGCTTGTCTCATGGAACAGCCTCAGCGCGTCGCTGATGCGGTCGCGGCGATGCGGTCGCTTGTTGCTATCCCAGTCACTGTGAAGCATCGCATAGGCATCGACGAACTGGATCGGTACGAAGACATGGCTCACTTCGTGGATGTGGTCTCGGGGAGTGGCTGCGACCGCTTCATTGTTCATGCTCGTAAGGCCTGGCTCGGCGGGCTCAGCCCCAAAGAGAACCGTACGATCCCTCCCCTTCGTTATGACGACGTGCACCGGCTCAAGCGTGAATTTCCCGATCTCCTGGTCGAGATCAACGGTGGCTTCAGAAGTCTGGATAGCGTCGAGGAACAACTGAAGGCTGTAGACGGGGTGATGATTGGTCGCGCCGCTGACAGCGACCCCTACCTGCTAGCTGACGTCGACCAACGCCTGTTTGGCGAGGATGCCTGCCCTGTGGCCAGCCGCCGTGAGGTCGCCCTGTTGATGTTCCCTTACATCGAAGAGTGGCTGGCACGGGGTGAGCCGCTGCATCGAATCACCAGACACATGCTCGGCTTGTTTTCGGGGCAGTCTGGAGCACGTTCCTGGCGCCGAGTCATCAGCACGCGCGCAACAGAGTCGAGTTCGGGTCTGGAAGTGTTGCAGGAGGCTCTCGCGCTTGTACCCCGATAACCAGCATCTGATTGAAGGAAGGGCTCGATTGTTCGCTGTTTTTCCGTAAACTAAGTGTGCCAAGGAATATCGAATGAAAAATGGACCTGAAGAATTGACTGCACTCGGCTTCGATCGCGAGCACTTTCGCGAGTTGCTTGACTCGGGTGCGTCGACTGAAGAGGTTCTTGATGCGCTGAGTCGGGAATTCGACCAGCAGTTGCTACATCGCTCCCGCCTGGACTCGGTTACCTCGCTCCCCAACCGCGGCCTCTTCTTAGATCGGCTTGAGCAGGCCATCGTGCTGTGTCGTGAGCACGGTCGCGAGCTTGCCGTGGTGCTCCTCGATCTCGACAACTTCAAGATGATCAATGACAGCCTCGGTCACAGCCAGGGCGATGTGGTCCTGGCGGCAGTAGGAGGGCGGCTTCGACGCTGTATTCGCGCCACGGATACGGTCGCTCGCCTGGGTGCCGATGAGTTTGCGCTGTTGTTGCCCGTGTCGTCGGCGGACACCGCCACAAAGGTTGTCAACAAGCTCTTTGAGCGGCTGAGAAAGCCTTTTGCTGTCGCCGGCCGCGAGATCTACCTCACCGCCAGTGCCGGTATCAGCATGTTCCCAGCCGATGGTGATCAGCCCGAGGCGCTGCTGCGTTGTTCCGATACAGCTGTCTATGTTGCTAAGTCCCAGGGGCGCGATAGCAGTCGGTTCTACACTCCGGCCATGAACGAGGAGGCGAGCGAGCGGCTTGCCCTCGAGACCGCTTTGCGCCGCTCCCTCACCGATGGTGGCTTCGTCCTCTACTACCAGGCGCGGGTGGATCTGAGCAGTGGCGTCATGACGGGTGTCGAGGCGCTTATTCGCTGGCAACATCCTGAATTTGGCTTGCTGCTACCCGGGCGCTTCCTCTCGGTAGCCAAAGCTGCTGGCCTGATGCCGAACATTGGAGAATTGGTGCTTCGTCAGGCCGCGCGTCAGGTGCGTGAGTGGCGAGAAGCTGGACTGCTCAATGTGTCGGTGGCCGTCAACCTCTCAGCCAGCCAGTTCCGCTTCGATGATCTCGTCGAGTTGGTATCTGAAGTGATTGAGAGCGAGGGCCTCGATGCGGGCTGGCTCGAGCTCGAGATCACCGAGGATGCGCTCATCGAAGACATGGAAGGCGCGACCCGTCAGATCGAGCGGCTCAAGGCCCTGGGTGGTCTCAAGGTGGCGATCGATGACTTCGGCACAGGCTACTCTTCGCTGGAATACCTCAAGAAGCTGCCCGTCGACATCCTCAAGATCGATCGCAGCTTTATCAGTGACATCACAGGCGACGTCGACACGGCGGATGTGGCCATCGTCAAGACGGTCATCGCGCTCGGTCGCAACATGGGGCTGCGCGTTGTCGCCGAGGGTGTCGAGACCGAGGAACAGCTGGAAGTGCTTCGCGCTCTGGACTGCGATGAGGCGCAAGGCTTCCTCTTTGCCTATCCCGAGCCGGCGGACGTCCTCACCGCCCACCTTGCAAGTGGTCGTCTCCAGGTCAACCCTGGCTGATCCGGGTGAGCCCGACTATGGCGGGCTTCGTGATCGAATAGACTCCCTCCTGGATGGGGAGAACGACTGGATTGCCGCGCTCGCCACGGTTGTCAGTGAAGTCCATCACAGCAGTGCTCGCTTTCACTGGACGGGCTTCTACCGTCTGGTCGGTGGTGAGCTGGTCATTGGCCCCTACCAGGGCGGACACGGCTGCTTGAGGATCTCGCTGGATCGGGGGATCTGCGGTGCGGCCGCTCGTACCGGTACCAGCCAGCGAGTTGATGATGTACGCAGCCGTCCCGAGCACATCGCTTGCTCCGCGAGTACTCGCTCAGAACTCGTCGTTCCGGTGCTCAACTCTGCGGGTGTGGTGCTGGCCGTGCTCGACATTGATTCGGACCTGCCCGCTGCCTTCAGCGCAAACGACCAGAGAGAGTTCGAGCAACTGTGCGGCGCCCTGGGCAGGCGTTTCGACTTGAGTGTCGGCAGCTAGGGGAGCACGAACTCTTTGCGTAGGTACTGCGTGTTGAGCTCGACGGGAAAGTGGTCCCAGATCCAGTGTGCGTTGCTGTCTGTGGGGAACACCGAGGGGGCGTGACCGTGCCAGGGCGCGGAACCGATTGGGCCGATGTCGAGGACGAGATCCCAGCCGCTGTCGTTGAAGTAGGGCTCACACCAGCCGACGCGGCTCTCTTCGCTGGCGGTCGGGTTGGGGTCATAGCGCCAGGAGCCGCCCACCAGTACTGGCGGCATCAGGTCAAGAACCTTATTCAATATACT
>CAZEIY010000363.1:0-4787 GCA_964512375.1 uncultured Rickettsiales bacterium
AGTTCATCCACGCTCAGGCCGTCACGGGGCCAGGGCAGGCCCCGCCGACCCGGAAAGGGGTGCAGGGCGACGCAATAGTCTTCAAGCTGAAAGCGAGACCGAGGCAGGATCCGATCCGGGGCGTAGGCGGCGACCAGGGCCCCATCCGATTCACCCAGCTCGAAGGTGCCACCGGCCATCGATCGCATGCCATCGGGACAGCGGGTGCTCGCGACACCGGCAGCCACTTCAGGCAACAGCGTGACGGACGAAGAGCTCGTCCTGGGCGACGGCAGCACACCCTTCGCAGCGGTCTCCACGAGTGGACCGGCCGGAGGCGCCAGATCGGCACGCATCGGCTCAAGGTACAGCTCATACTCGAAATGAACTGCGCTCTCTATCGCACCGACGCCGAGATCGGCAGAGAGCGCTGGAAGCTGACTCCCGTAGCCCAGAGCGTTCAGGTCCAGAGTGCTGGGCTCTTGAGAGCGGACCAACCAGCCGCTGCCTCTCCGGCTCACCTGCACAGGCAACTGCTGGCTCACGCTACCCCGCGCGAACATGATATCGACGGAAGCCTCTCCAGCACGAGGTCCACCTTCCACTCCGCCCTCTCGGAGACGAAGCTTCGTGACCTGAACGTGGACCTTCTCTTTGCCGGGAAGCAGCACTTCGAAGAAGGACTCTGAGATCTGCTGATCCCACAGTGGCTCACCGGTCTCCACGTATCTCAAGTTCGCCGAGATCACACCGCTGGCACCATCGAGGTCCTCCCCCACCTTGTGCAGTCCACCGACTACCTGAGTGAACACGCCAACACGCGCCACCCCGCCAACTGTGACCGTCCACCGCACCCGCGAGCGGTCCTGAGCGCTGACTAGATCGTAGCTGCCGCGATGCTCGGATTGCGATGGACTCTGCTCTGGCCACGGCAACGTCTGAGTCTCGGGCAGCCCGCTCATGCAGCCGGCAGGGAGCAGAGCGAGAATCAGCAAATAGCGGACCCAGTGCACTACCTACGCACCACCCAGGTGATCAGCCCGGAACTCGTCGATGCGCAGCCACTCACTCAAGGTTGGCGCAGTCTCGATCTCATAACGATAGCCAACCTTCAGAGAGGGCTGCTCGTGGGTGCTGAAGTCATTGATCTGCTGGTAGAACTCATGCAGTGCGGGGGAAGTCTCGACGATGAAGAGGTCTCCCGGAGCCTCCTGATAGTACTCCCCCACGGAACCAGGAGGAAGAGCGCTGCAGCCGCACATCGCGGTGAACCACAACGCCGCGAATAACAGGTAGGGAGCAAAGGACGGAGGAAGGCGGACGCTCATGACTCTTCACAAGAATAGCTGGGCCCCGCGCTCCCGGCTCACTGGCTATCATACGAAAGTGCAAGCTCGCATCCTCCCGCAACTGCTCGTGCTCCTCGCCTGCGTGTCGCCGGCCTGTAGCAACCCAGGCAACTACGCGGACGAGAGGGCCTGCCTGATAGAGAGCGAAGCCATCACCGAAGTGTCCGAGCTCTCCGCACTTGATGAGTGTCCCCTTGGCAACACGCCCTGCATGGACGACTACCTCGCGTTTCCCGACCGCACGACTCAATGGGGCGACCCGTTGAGCGCGGACGAGTATGACGATCTTCTTCACCAGATGCGCTCGGCCACCATACCGTTGGCCAACGAGGAACTCGATGACGAGGAACTTCGCACGGCCGTCCTCCAAGGAGCAGGCATTGACGGCCTCAGTGCCGGAATCAGCAGCAGAGAACTCCGCGTCTCGCACGGCGAGTACGAGGCGGTAGACGGGGCCAGCGGAGATGCCGTGATCCGCATCTTTCAGCTCGATGACCCCTTCGTCGGCCGGTTCTGGGGGCTGGTCGCACACCCCGATGGACCAGGCCCGTTCCCTACAGTGGTAGGCATTCATGGACACACCGAGGACGCCCGGGAGTGGATGATCAGCCGCGGCGGCGTCGACCTGGTCGACGGAGGCTACGCAGTGATCTTCCCCACCATGCGAGTCAATCGGGGAGATCAAGATGAGACCCTGATCACGGAAACGCTGCTGCGCGCTGGATTTTCGTTTGTGGGCCTACGTATCTACGAGACCCTGCTCACCTTGCGCTACGCGGCGTCGCTCTCTCAGGTTGACCGCTGTCGCATCGGGATGATGGGGCACTCAGGCGGCGCGATCAGCGGCAACGCCAGCGTGCGAGTAGCTGAGGGACTCTCGGCGTGGGTCAGCGATCTGACCTCGATCTACTACGTCGAGGGACCGGAAGGGGGGGTGACCGACGAGGCCTCCCCCGGCCTGTATGCCTTGCACCCACTCATCAACGACTTCACCAGCGCAGCGATGCCAGTGCTCGAAGTGGGCTACAACTTTGAGGTACACGACGCCGATCCACCCATCGATCAGTGGCCCGAAGTCCGCGACTTTCTCGACGAGCAACTGCTCGACCGGTAAGAAGAACCCTCCTCACAGGAGCAGTACAACGATCTCCGCACGACCATCTGAGCCCACTTTCTGCTCTGACGACTCCATGGCAAGAGCGGGAGGGGCGAAACCATGAGCGAAGCGCTGCCCGGCCCCTTCGAGCCCCTGGGAGGTGAGGTCGGTGTACGAACTCTGGTGGACCGGTTCTATGACCTGATGGACTCACTGGAAGAGACCCGAATGATTCGAGCACTGCATCCAGCCGATCTCAACGAATCTCGCGAGAAGCTCTTCCTGTTCCTGTGCGGCTGGCTCGGCGGCCCGCAGCTGTACATCGAGCGCTACGGCCATCCACGCCTGCGCGCACGCCACATGCCTTTTCCTATCGGCGATTCTGAGCGAGACCAGTGGTTGTTGTGCATGGACAGTGCGCTGGACGAGCAGGTAGGCGATGAGCGGCTCCGTGCACAACTGAAGTCTGCCTTCAACCAGACCGCCAACCACATGCGCAACCAGGGCGGCGGGCCCGGAGGCGGGCTGAAGATCTCGCCCATATCGTAACGCTGCTCTGCATTCGCACCGTTGATTCGAAGCATCCATCAGGCGAACCGCGGTGACTCCTTCTCCGCACTGCCGCGAACTCTCGATCAAAACTCAACAAATACTCCACGTCGCTACAACGAGCAGATGCTGGACTGTGTTCATGAACAACTCATCAAGCCTCATCCTCTGCAGCGCTCTCCTCTTGCTCATGGGAGTCATGGGCTGTACTCCCTTAGGCTTCACTTCGGGTACTGCTCGGCAGGGCGAACCCTTCTCTAACAACAACGAGGGCACAGAAGACGACCTGGCCACAGACGACGAAGAGGTCGATGACTCAGGCAGCCCCACAGATGATGGCAGCGAGGGCCCCGATGACGGCAGCGAGGGCCCCGATGACGATGGCAACGTAGGGGGTGGAGGTAATCCGAACGCCCCGCAAGATGACGCGGAGATCGTCTCGATCGACCTGCCCAGCGCACTGAGTTGTGGTTCCACCTACTGGGCCTCGATCGAGATGCGCAACATCGGCCAGGCTACCTGGACCAGAGCAAACGGCTACAAACTCGGCACGGTAGATGACCAGGACCCCCTGTATGGCCCGGACACACGCGTATGGCTCGACGAGTCGGACGCGGTCGCACCGGGCCAGACCCACACCTTTGAGTTTGAGCTGGCGGCACCCGGCTCAGGAGCGATCTACACGACCGATTGGCAGATGGTGCACGAGGCGGTGACATGGTTCGGAGAGACGACGAGCGAGAACATCGATGTCAGCTGCTCAGCCGCCTCGTGGTGCGACCCACTCACCAACAGCTCGGCGAGCAACGGCTTTGCAGACAAGACCGTCCAGGGTGGCAGCTTCTCGCCAGCGGGATGGCAGGCTACCTCCGGCCAGGACCAGCTGCTCCTACAGTTGGCCACGCCCCTCGGCGGCTCAGGCAGCCTCTCCGTTGACGTGACCAACTTCGATCCATTGAGCCAATTCACCGGCACCAAACACCAGATCATCAACATGTACACCAGCGATGACGGATCACAGGGCGTGTTCCAGACTGATGAGGCCTGGTGGAACATCCGCACAGGGAGCAACTACGGAACGGGCTTCAAGATCCTCGCCGCACCCCAAGGCGGCAACTCACGCGAGGAGGCGCGCCTCATCGAGAACGCCACGTGGGACCCCAACCAGACCTATACGTTCACGGTGAGCTGGGATGCTCAGCATCTGGCGGTGTACCTCGACGGCGTCCAACTCGAGAGTCTGGGCTTCGGCGGACGAGCCCGCGCCCTGGAGTACATCTTCATCGGACGGGACAACGTCTACGACGGCCAGGTCGGCCCCATCTACTCCAACCTGTGCGTAAGCAACACGCCCTGAACTGAGGCCGCGCCGTAGCTTCGCCTCCCAAGGTCATTCTCGCGAGGTGCCTCAACACCTGGAGCGCCTGCGCCGAACCCGCGGCTCTTCTCGTAGGGCCCGCACTGATTTCAGAGTCGCTCGAATGGCTTCCCGTTATCGTTCTGTTCTCGGGTGCCTGGAGATTCTTGTTCGCCAAGATTGACAGCAACAACTCATCTTGGCTTATACGCACCTAGCTGCGGTCGATTGAGTCAGATCGATCGTCCGATTCACTCTGGAGGGGCAATGTCCACGATCACGAGCTTGTTTGGGGAGCACGCTCCCTTTGGCGAACTCCAGGCGCACATGAGAGTCGTAAACGAATGTGCCGGCCACACCACCGCGCTGATGCGAGCCCTTGTTGATGGGGACGACGTGACCCTCAAGGAGAAGGCCAAGCTGATCTTCGAGCTCGAAGAGCAGGCAGACACCTTGA
>CAZEIY010000364.1:0-4780 GCA_964512375.1 uncultured Rickettsiales bacterium
GCTCCGTTGAATCAACGGTCAGACGGAGAAGACCCGAGCGGGCCCGATCAAGGTCCAGGGTAGAGACATCCTCTCGCGCCAGAACCGAGCGGAAGCCAGCGATGGCGGCTTCCTTGTTGCCCTCCACCTCGGCACCCCGAGCGCGCGTGACTTCCAGCAGTGGCGACTCCCCGCCCTCAACATCCCCGAGGCTACCGACAGCGCGGCCCACCTTTCCGCTCGATGCCAGGTGCCAGTCAAAATACTCCGGTCTGGAGACCAGCCCGCGAGGCCCCTTATAGAGAGCATCCTCGGTGTCCTTGTGGCGAGCGATGCTGGGGAGACGAGCCAGCCCCATGAGCACCTCGAGATTGCCGGGGCTCGCCTCCTGCACCCCGAGCAGCCAGGTCTGCGCCGCCTGCCAGGCCTCGAGCTCCATGAGAACCAGTCCCCTGGCCCGCTCGCGTATCCAAGGCAAGCCGTCGGCCTGAGCTGCACGCACGCGATGCTGCAGAGCGAACAGCGGCTGATCGCGACGATGAGCGAGGATGGCGCGAGCCTCCCAAGCAGTGGCAGGATCACCGCCGAGAGAGAGGGCTGAGTCAATCTTGACCCTGGCCTCATCGACCCGATCCAGATAGGCCAGGAAGAGCCCCGCCCAAGCGTCCTTGACCCCTTGCTGACGTGGGTTCGTACCCGCCGGCAGGGGCGTATCGTCGAGGATACGCAGGCCGTCCTCCCAGCGTCGTTGAACGAACAGATCCCACCAGGGGAGCTTGACGACCTGAGTGGCCCGTCTGGCTGGGGGATCGGGAAGACCCGGAGTGCCGAAAGGGTCACTTGCGAAGCCGCCAGCCACATCCTTGCTAGGAGCGCGCTCCTTGTACTGGGCAAACACAGTCACCCAGATCAAGCGTCCCAACCTCACCAGGCGAAGGCGAGAGAGCAGGGTCAAGCCGGGCACCATGCGCGCGTCATCACCCATCAGCTTGGCTGCCTCGGCGACACCGATGTCGTGCAGCATGTTGTTGGCCCCGGTGAGCGCTACCACGAGATCGGGTCGCACCAACTCGATGACCTCATTCAGCGCGAGAAGGGATTGGGCGGAGTTCGAAGCGGAGACGCCGAGGTTGTAGACCTGCACGCCCACCTTGGTGCGGTCCGTAAAGCGATCGGCAAACACCTCGATGAAGGCCTCGCTTGGTTGGCTCTCAGCGCCATACACCCACGAATCCCCGACCGCGACGACCCGATACGCGTCCTCAATCGGTACCGCGAGCGAGTCATCAGCAGGAAACTCCCCGTGTTCTTCGGAGCCCGCAGCCAAGACCTGCAAGAGCACCTCGAGCACAACCAGGAAGATGAGCATGGACAGGAACGAGAAGCTGAGCAGCCGCCCACGCGACAGGGAGCGCCTCGGAACGGCAGTCGGCGGGAGCGGGCCCACGGGCTCGGCTTCGGGAGTGGAGTCAGTCATGTCGACCGCTCAAGTATCACGGATGATGCGCGCGCTTGCCTGGGCACTCTGCAAACTGCCCTGATTTGAACAGCAATTGCTCGGTTACTAGGCACTAGAAGGACGCTCAGAGATACTTCGATTCGAAGGAAGGCGTCCAAAACACCGCCAAGTCCTCAAGATCACAAGGAGATCCATTATTCACAAATTCTAATCATTCTCTGGCACGCGCTTTGCGATGAAACACAACCATCCGCATGCGCGTATTTGCGATGCCCTGGAGTAAGCAGTGAAGAAGGTCGAGGCGATCATCAAGCCCTTCAAGCTCGACGAGGTCAGAGAGCATCTCTCTGATCTCGGAATCCGTGGGCTCACAGTCAGCGAGGTGAAGGGGTTCGGGCGCCAGAAAGGGCACACTGAACTGTACCAGGGGGCTGAATACGTCGTGGATTTCCTCCCTAAAGTCAAGATCGAACTGGTCGTCGAGAGCGACCAGGTCGAGGACGTCATCGCCGCCATCGTCGCGGGCGCCCGCACCGAGCGGATCGGCGACGGAAAGATCTTTGTCTCCCCTGTTGAAACTGCACTGCGTATCCGGACCGAGGAGCGGGGTCCGGACGCTCTCTGAGAAGTCTCGCTTCTAGCTGAAGTTTTCATCCACCTGACACATTCCCCCTACTGGAGCACACATGTTCGCTGAGTACATCTGGATCGATGGAGCCACCCCAACCCGCACGCTGAGGTCCAAGACCAAGGTCCTTCCCAAGACCCCCGAGCTCGATGCGAACGGTATGCCACAGCTCCCCGACTGGAACTTTGATGGCAGCTCCACCGAGCAGGCCGTAGGCGACTCATCAGACTGCGTGCTGCGTCCAGTGCACGTCATCCCAGACCCGGTTCGCGGTGGTGATCATGTGCTGGCCATGTGTGAAGTGTTCGACGCCGATGGTGTCACTCCCCATGCAACCAACTCCCGCGCAGCGCTGCGCACCTTCATGGCCGGCAACGACGGCTACGAGGAGGCATGGTTCGGCATGGAGCAGGAGTACGTGCTTTTTGACGGCTCCCGGCCCCTCGGCTTCGGAAACGACCGACGCTATCCGCCAGAACAGGGTCCTTACTACTGCGGCGTTGGCGCAGATCAAGTCTACGGCCGCGAACTGGTCGAAGAGCACATGAGCTCGTGCTTCCAGGCTGGAATCATGATCAGCGGCATCAACGCTGAGGTTATGCCGGGACAGTGGGAGTTCCAGATCGGACCCTGCACGGCGCTTCAGGTGGGCGACCATCTGTGGCTGGCGCGCTGGCTCCTCTATCGCCTTGGCGAGGGCTATGGCGTCAACGCTACCCTCGACCCCAAGCCCGTCCCCGGCGACTGGAACGGCAGCGGCATGCACACCAACTTCTCGACGGCCGAAATGCGAGTGCCCGGTGGTATGGCGCACATCAAGGATTGGTGCGAGAAGGCCAGCGATCCGGACCGCATCGAGGCCCACCTGGCCGCCTACGGTGACGGCATCGAGATGAGACTGACCGGCAAGCACGAGACCTGCTCTTACCGGGACTTCAAGTATGGAGTCAGCGATCGCACCGCCTCGATCCGCATCCCACTGGGCACCGCGCAGGATGGCTTCGGCTATCTCGAGGACAGGCGACCCAATGCCAATGCCTGCCCCTATCAGGTGGCGCTCGAGATGCTGGCCACCGACGTAGGAGCCCGCACAGAACAGATCGACGACAAAGAGATCTTTGTCACACCGGTAGAACCTTCTATGGGCCTCCGAGCCTAGGAGCAGGGCCTGTCGAACGGTGCGAGAGCACCTTCGACAGGCCTGTTCGTTCACTTGATCTGTTTACCCCACTGGAGCACCCATGTTCGTTGAGTACATCTGGATTGATGGAGCCACCCCAACCCGCACGCTGCGGTCCAAGACGAAGGTCCTTCCCGAGGCCCCCGCGCTGAACGCCGATGGCACACCGAAGTTACCCGACTGGAACTTCGACGGCAGCTCCACCGCGCAGGCGGTTGGTGACTCCTCAGACTGCGTCCTGCGTCCCGTCCACGTCATCCCGGACCCGGTTCGCGGTGGCGATCACATACTCGCTATGTGTGAGGTGTTCGACGCCGATGGAGTGACGCCGCACGTCACCAACTCGCGCGCTGCGCTGCGCGTCTTCATGGAAAACAACGAGGCCTACAAAGACGCCTGGTTCGGCATGGAGCAGGAATACGTGCTCTTTGACGGCTCCCGTCCCCTCGGCTTCGGCAGTGACCGACGCTTTCCGCCAGAGCAGGGTCCCTACTACTGCGGAGTCGGCGCAGATCAGGTCTACGGCCGCGATCTGGTCGAAGACCACATGGATTCGTGCTGCGAGGCGGGCATCATGCTCAGCGGCATCAACGCCGAGGTGATGCCAGGGCAGTGGGAATTCCAGGTCGGTCCGTGCACGGCGCTGCAGGGGGGGGACCACCTGTGGCTGGCGCGCTGGTTGCTCTATCGCATCGGTGAGGACTACGGCATCAACGCCACCCTCGACCCAAAGCCGGTGCCTGGCGACTGGAACGGTAGCGGCATGCACACCAACTTCTCGACTGGTGCGATGCGAGCGCCCGGTGGCATGGCGCTCATCAAGGAGTGGTGCGAAAAGGCAAGCTCCCAGGACCGCATCGAGGCGCACCTGGCGGCCTACGGCGACGGCATCGAAATGCGCCTGACCGGCAAGCACGAGACCTGTTCGTACAAAGACTTCAAGTATGGAGTCAGTGACCGAACGGCGTCGATTCGCATCCCGCTCGGCACCGCTCAAGACGGCTACGGCTACCTCGAAGACCGGCGACCCAACGCCAATTCCTGTCCCTATCAGGTGGCACTCGAGATGCTGATCACCGACGCGAAGTGACCCTAGCGAGCAAGCAGATCGTCGAAGCCCCAGCACAGCGTTGGGGCTTCGTTCGTTCTGACAACAGAACGATGCCCCCACTCTGCACGACGAGAGCCCCCTCGGGCTGCTAGTCTGGGCCCGCCGGAGGTTCCCCAGTGAAGACACGCAGCGTTCTCTTCCTAGTTGCCCTGATGTGGACCAGCGGTTCCTGTTATCCAGGGCCGCCCAGCACCGCTACGGATGACGACGACTCGGCTGGCGATGATGACGACTCGGTTGTGGGCGATGACGATGACTCGGCTCTAGGCGATGACGACGACTCAGCTCTAGGCGATGACGACACCGGTGATGATGACGATAGCGGCCCGGTAGACAACGACGGAGACGGCTTCTTCAGCGACGTCGATTGCGACGACAATGACTCGCTAGTCACCACATGCCTGGCTTGCCTGGGCTCCTACG
>CAZEIY010000365.1:0-4775 GCA_964512375.1 uncultured Rickettsiales bacterium
TGCTCCGCGCAGAGCGCCGTCGCCATTTCGTACCAGCAGGTAGGAGGGCAACCAGCCGGCAGCCTCCCCGAGCGAGCCCGAGTCCTCGAGAGCCGCGAGGAAGCGATGCTCTATGAACGGGTTGCTCTCGCCAGTGAGGGCGTCCCACTCCTGGGGGGGCAGTTCGTGGATCGTCTCGGCTACCGAGACAGAGAGATCGTCTTCTGCCATCGTCATCCTGCAGCACGATAACAGTCGACCGAGCCTTGGTCGGCTGTCCTCAGAGAGAGTGCAGATGTCATCCGAACTCGAGCGAATCAGTCGTGTCACGTTGGAGCACTACAACGGTCGAGCCGAGGACTTCTGGGAGGGCACTCGTGACCACGATGTAGACCAGAATATTGAGGCCATGCTGTCCGCTCTGGGTGAAGGAAGTCACCGTATTCTGGACTTTGGCTGTGGGCCGGGTCGGGATCTGATCTCACTGACACGCCGCGGACACGAAGCCGTCGGTCTCGATGGAACGGACCGCTTCGTAGAGATGGCGCGCGCGCACTCGGCGTGTGAGGTCTTGCACCAGGACTTCCTGTCTCTGTCCCTCGAGCCCGAGTCCTTCGATGGCGTGTTCGCGAATGCCAGCTTGTTTCACGTCCCGACCAGTGAGCTGCCTCGGGTGCTGGGCGAGCTGGCTGCTGCACTGCGTTCGGATGGCGTGTTGTTCAGCTCCAATCCGCGGGGCAACAATGAGGAAGGCTGGAATGGGGCTCGCTACGGCGCGTACCACGACCTCTCGGCCTGGACCGGCTATCTCTCAGCTGCCGGGTTTACTGAGGTGGAGCACTACTACCGGCCCTCTGGTCGACCACGGAGTGAGCAGCCCTGGCTGGCCGGCGTCTGGCGTAAGAGAGAGGGTTGATTCCCAGTCGTCGAAGTAGCGCGTTGGAAGGGTTCTGTACTATCAGCGAGCTCTTGCATCCTGATAGAGTGGCGACGCTGTTTGCACGCCGGAGGCCGGGGGGGCTTCTTGGGTGCGCTCTGAATTCCAGTACGAACATCGTCTTGTTTGATGCTCCCCTCCTGTCGCTGGACATGATCGACGTTCAGGTCGCCTTGAGACTGCTGTGTTAGATGTGAGGGAAAGTAGTTGTTTATGGGGGTGTGAGTTCAGGCGGCGAGCCGGGGGCTTACCGTAATGAAGTGATTGAAGAGGGGACCGAGTGAAACTTTATTCCTGGTGTTGGGCGCTGGCAGTCGTTGTTGTATTGCTCACGCTGCCTGCTTGCCGCGACTCGGAGCAGGAGAAGGCCTGCAAGGATGCCAGGTGGTCTTCGAAGGCTGCCTGGTCGGAATCTGAGCGGGAGTTCGAGGAACTTCGCGGCTGGCTGCGACAGTACGACGTCTGGCACTTGCAGAGTCGAAATCCGACCGAGCGAATCGGGTCGGGGTCGAAAATGGAGGCTCGCACCAAGAAGTGGAGCATGTGGACAGCCGCGGGCAAGGCGGCTGCTGAGGCTTCAGAGCGGGCCTGGGAACAGCCGAGCAAGGCTGTCTTTCATTCTCGTCAGGCGACCACTGCATGTAACGAGGCGGAGAACTCCAGCCCACCTGTGCAGAAGCGGGTCGGGTCGGATGCCAGCGAGGATGAGCCTGATGATGTCATTGCCCTGGATTGGTATACGCCGGGGCAGCGGGCTCTTGCTGCCTGTCGTGCGGCCGGTGTCAAGGCCGAGGAGGCCTGGAAGCTGTGTAACTTCAGCGAGCCCGTATCAGAGGAAGAAAAGGCGCTCGAGAAAACGGACATCTCGTTTTTCTGAATTTCGGCAGTAGAGGTGGCTCTTCAGGGCAGTAGAGGTGGCTCTTCGGGTTCGATACGAGCGACCACCAGCAGCACACCACCCCACAGCGCCAGCCAGCTCGCCGCGCAAGAGAGATGCACCAGCTCACCTGAGCCGACACGGTCCAGGTGCAGCGGCAGCACACCGCAGAGCAGTACCGCGGTGGCACCCAGGACCGCGGACAGCCGTCCGCCGGGACTGCGTATGACGAGCCAGAGGGCGGGCAGCAGCACGAGTACGTAGTAGTGGAACCACGCCAGCGGGGCGACAGCGAGGGTGACTGTGGCGGCTGCAGAGGCCACCAGCCACGGGTCCGCCAGGAGCCTCCGACCTAACCGCCGCACATAGGAGGTCGCGTCGGGTCCTTTGAGGCCCTGTCGACTCACGCGCGCGGCGACCACCCCGAGAAACGACAGCACCAACGCACTGGTCGTCACCTGGAATGCTCCGGCGATGCCCAGTCCGAAGCGCCAACCGAGGAGCACGATCGTCCCGTAGTTTCCCCACTCGATCGGATAGAGCAGGCTGCCGCTGTCGCCTCCGTAGATCCTGGCGTACCAGTGCGCCCAGATGTTCGGTTCGGCGAAGTACAGACAGGGAATCGCCGCTAGGATCCCGCCGAATAGCGCAGCCACGGCAGCGCCAATCAGGAATTGTCGCCAGGGAAGCTGTGCCGCGACATATCCGACCAGCGCGCCAGCAACGATCACGAAGTTGGGCTTGAACAGGCACAGGCTCCCCGCGATGACCAGCAGTGCGGTTGCATCTGGCCAGCCGGGCTGGCCCTTCGAGCGTGAGGGTCCAAGGCGGCGGTTCGCTTCTCCGACCAACAACACGGCTGCGAGGAGCTGCAGGGCGTTGACGTTGCTGACACGAAAGTCCGATAGCCAGGGTTCGAAGCTGACCAGCAACGTCGGGGGCAGCAGCCAGATGAGCAGCCTCCGGCCACCGCACATCCGCACGAGCAGGGCGATCGCGGCCAGGAAGGCGAGCACGTGACCTAACTGAAACCAGCGCAGCGCGGTGGTGAAGTCCTCTGGCAGGCCAGAGAAGCAGGTGTAGAAGAACGGAGTCGCGGTCACCAGCAGTCGATGCCGCCAGATCTTGTTGGCGTCCATCAGGGCGAGGTCGCCGCTCTGATCAACGCGTTGGTTCAGGGTGGCCAGATAGGCCGGCTCGTTGAGGTATGGGCTACCGAGCGGCGTGTCGCTGAAGGCACCGGCGTTGGCGATTCCCCAGTAGTGATAGAGGTCGAGGCCGACTGCAGAGGCCACGTTGCGTACGCTGCCGTCGATGGCCGCCGATGCAAGCAGCACCACGCACAAGACAGCTCCGACACTGACCGCTGCTCCGCCTATCCGCAATGCGTTCCCTCTCGGTCACTACGTGCCAGCGTGTGGGGCCGACAAGAGGCCTCATGTTAGCCCGCTGCGGTGTCCGAGGTCCGCCGTGGGTCCACTTCAACCGTGAGTCGCCTTCTGTCTGCCCATGAATACAGGGTGAGCAGCAGCAAGGCGAAGTAGAGCGGTCCTGCGCTCGCACTGGACCCAACCAGGCTACAGCCGGCTCGCTCATCGGTGCAGAGGATGGGCTCTTCGAGGCGAAAGCTGGCCTCGAGGTCTTCGTAGCGGGCGATGACGGTAAAGGGTGTAAACGAGTCGGCCTCAAATTCCACAGAGATCGTCGTGTCGCCGGGTACGCTGCTCAACTCGTCGCCGAGGAGCTCCCAGTCGAGGTCGACTCCGAGTACGTCGAGCCCTTCGGAGTTAGTGAGGTCAGCAACGAGGAGCAGCTTGTCGTCACGACAGACCGCTGGCTCTACCTGGCGTAGCTCCAGCCCCTGAACGTCTGCCGGGGAGAGCACAGACACCTCGAACTCATTGGACACGGGCTGGTCGGGTGCGATCAGCAACAAGGTTGCCGTGCCCACTGTGTTCGCATCGAGCAGCACCACCTCGCCGCCGGCTTCGGCTTCCAGTACCTCGGTAGCTGAGGAGCTGGCGGCGACCACATCATGGTGGTTGAGTCGCACCCCGTTCTCGTCGTCCAGGCGTATACGAATCGAGACCGGCATGCCCTCGACCACAGCGAACTGGGGGGCGATAAGTTCCTCGTCGACGCCAAGAGATACGTCTCGGATGCGGATGAGAGAGGCGATGAACGCTTCTTCGACGTCTAGCTGGAAGAAGTCGATGAGGCGGTTATCCGACTCTCTTCGAAGCTCGATGGCGGCGCGGCCGGTCCCTACCGCCTCGAAGCTGGCGACGACCTCGGGTGCGCTATCGAGTGTCTCGCGGAGCGCGGCGACCTCCTCGTTGCTGCTCTCCAGTAGGGGGTCTTCCATGTCTCGGTTGGGTAGTGCGCGGATGCTCATTACGCTGGCCAGAGCGACTGCCCGGTCGGTACCCCAGGCTCCCTGAACCGAGCTGTCCTCGCCGCCATCCATGCGAAAGCTGGCGTTGCCCATCTCTCCGTCAATGGTGACGAAGCAACCGGGCAGCAGCAGCAGGGCGGCGAGCAGGGCGACCCCGCGCCGGTCGCGCCACAAGCGGAGGGGACTCATTGCAAGCTCTTCCAGCGTCCCTTGGCGGTCTTGAAATCTCCAGCGCCGCGGGCTTTGTGATCGTTGGTGTTGAGCTGGATGCGGCAGGAGTCACCGTCCAGCTGCCAGTACATGGTGCACTGGCCATTCTTGCAGGGGTAGTGACGCGTCTTGCCGTCTGCGGCGGTGAACTCCCCGCAGGTGTTGATGTCCGGTAGGCAGCGCCCGCTGTAGCTACCCTCGGGAAAGTGCTCGAACAGCCTGGCCGGAGAGGCGAAGCGCGGGGAGGACTCACAGGCATTGCGCAGCGCAACGTCGGATGCGAGATCGGCGTTGATGTATCGAATCATTGCGCCGAGGCAGAGCATCAAGATGAGGCTCCCCGTGGTGTCCCAAAACTCGATCGTGGTCTCAGTCCA
>CAZEIY010000366.1:0-4736 GCA_964512375.1 uncultured Rickettsiales bacterium
CGAGTCAAACATCCCGCCAGGAAATCACACCCTCAGTGTGACAGGTGTCATCAAGGGGAAGGGCAGCGGTCTCTTCTCCTATCTGAGCGATTACAGTTTCCAGTTCTCCTCCTCGTATTCGTTTGTGGCTGAGGATGGCAACACGACTCGCCTGGATTCGGTGCTCTACAAGAAGGGCGGCATCCTGGCTGACTATGTCGAGGGGCCCGCAGTCGACTTCCGTTTCCGCGGTGCGAAGGGCAAGAAGGACAAGTCGGAAGACACGGCCGACGGTGCCGATTCGGATAGTCAGTAAGCAAGGGGCAGCGGGTAGCGACGGTGGGCACGGTGTCACGCAGGAAAGGAGTGGTCGTCTGTGGGTCTGTAGGGCTCTCAGCTCTACTCGCGCTCGCAACGCCTGCGATCGCGCAGGACAGTCGAACGGCAGCACTTGAGAACGACCTCTCACTGGTCGAGACAGAGGTTGTAGGCCTTGAACGACGCATCACAGCTATGCGTGGCGAGCTCTCGTCAGGGGCTCTGACTCGTAGTTCTCGTCTTACAACAGAGCGCTTCACAGAGGCCCGCTACGCTTACCTCGTCGACGACTACGAGCGCTGCGCACTGCTGTTTTTCTCTCTGCTCGAGAACAATGATCTTCGCGCCGATCCACGCCTCGCAGAGGCACAGTGGTATCTCGGTGAGTGCCTCTATCTCGATGGCAACCTGGTGCCTGCGCAGGACCAGTTCCGGTCCATCGTCGATATCGGCTCGAGCCACCCGTTCTATGGTGAGAGTCTGCTCAGCCTGATTGAGATCTACGGGCGTACTGGCGAACTCCAGCAATTCAATTACTACTACAACAACTTCGTCAGCTCCGCGCAGCAGAACAACGCGACATCGCTACGCATTCGTTATCAGATGGGCAAGACGCTCTATCGACAGGGCAAGCTTGCTGAGGCTCAGGGAATTTTTCGCAACTTTCCGCGAGGCTCGACGTTCACTCCTCAGGCTCGCTACTTCAGTGCGGCCATTGTCGTCGCAGAGGGTCTCGCCGCCATTGCGGAGGGTGACCAACTCGCCGGAACGCAGAAGTATCAGCAATGCATCTCGGCGTTGACCGAGGTGCTTACTCTACCCGTGTCCACCGACGAGCACCGCGACGTCATGGACCTCACGCGACTGGCGCTAGGCCGTCTGCAGTATGAACTCGGGAATATTCCATCTGCCATTGCTGAGTACACTTCCGTCGCACCAGACTCGCAGTTTTATGACGACGCGCTGTACGAGTTGATCTGGGCCAACATCGAAGCCGCAACTCAGGAACCCGTCGACTTCGTCAGATCGCGGAAGTTGCAAGAGGCACTGCGTGGTGTAGAGATCTTCAACCTCGCCTTTCCCGGTGATGTACGGGAGTCGAAGCTCAGGCTGCTCGGCGCCCAGGTGCAGCAGAAGATGGAACAGTGGGACTCGGCTGTCGAAGAGTTCAAGAATGCCTCCGGCCACTTCGAGGACCTGTCCATCTCTCTGGATGGCATCGTCTCCTCCGGGGCCGATCCGATGGTCTACTTCAACCAACTCGTTGATGACGAGCGCTATGTGGCTGAGGCTGAGCTCACTGTGCCGATGGCTGCTCGTCGTATGGCGCGTGCCGACGAGCGCGTTGCTGAGGCGGTGGTTGTCTCGGCTGATCTGTACAAGCAGCAGGATGCTCTGAAAGAGGCCGTTGGACTGCTCGAGGTCCTCGAAGAGGCGCTCTATGGGAGCGAGACAATCGGCATCATCCAGACCTACCGAATACAACGTCAGCAGCTTGCCTCAGCCGAGGCTGCAGCTCTGCTCCTTCGCTCTCGGCTGGTCGACATCGAGATGATGTATCTCGAGACCAAGTTGAGTGGCAGCGGAGTCAAGGATCTCAAGCGTATTCGCGATCACCGTGACGAGAGCGAGGGAAAGGCCTCTGGCCTGACTCGGATGCGCAATTCTTCCGTAGAGCGTCAGCAGGCATTCAATCTTCAGGCTCAGGCTGTAGAGGGTCGCGTCTATCATGTTGAGGTGATGGCGAGCGATCTCCTCTCGCAGGTCGGCGCGATTGAGGAGTATCTGCTGGGCGCTCGCAAGCGGGGTGAGCGGAGTCGTGAAGAAGAGGTTGAAATACGCAAAGAGCTAGAGGCTGAGCGTGCTCGCCTGTCTGCTCTTCGAGAAGAACTTCAGGCCCTCAAGCGTCGTATTGAGCCACGCATCCTTACTGCCCGCCTGGTCAACAAGAGCAGCGAGGGCGAGGACGTCTTGCGGGGCGATGCTCAGCAGGAATTGCAGGCTCTGGAGCGCCGCCTGGCAAGGCTTCGCCGTGATGTCGGCAGCGGCCGCACGCACTTTCTGACCCGTCTGAATGCCACTCGGTCTCGCCTGCTCGAGCTTGAGCGGATCTCAGCGGATGCTCGCGCGCTGATGGATCGGGCTGAGGCCGTCGAGGTCGACGAGATCAAGGCTGAGGTCGAGTTTCAGCGTCGAATGGTCTCTAACCTCGAGAAGGAAGGGGTCGGCATCGCAACCGAGAACAGGTCGGTGAGTGGAAGGATTGGCCGCCACGCTTTCCAGCGGGTCGCAGACTTCTATCAGGACATGCTCGCTCGGGCTGACATGGGAGTCATTGACGTCTTCTGGTATCGCAAGGAGTTCACATCTCAGGCAAAACGTGAGATGGCGCGCGACAAGAATCGTCGTATCCGAGCCCTTGAGGCTACCTTCTCGGGTGTCGTGGAAGAGGATGAGGAATGAGATTGTTCCTGCGCCCTTCTCTGTTGCTCGCACTGGTTCTCCAGTTGGCTGTGCTTCCCGTTGCTCTTGCGCAGGATGATGCCCAGCCGGCGGAAGCTGATGGCGAGCCCCAGCGCGAACGAGCCACCGATGATCGCTTCGAGTGCGTCCCTCCCGAGAAGCCGGATCGGGAGCCTGAAGACCTGGGCTTCGACCAGTTTGCCCTTCCTCTCGATCCCGTTGTGGCCATTCAGGAGCAGTCAGCCCCTCAGGCCGCTGCTGCTGAAGCTGAAGGCACGGGTGAAGTGTCTGCTGAGGCAGCCCCTGAACCCGTTGAAGTTGCGCCAGAGGAACTCGATGCCTGGAGAGCAGCAGTTGAGCGCTATAAGGCTCGGACCAGCGAGTTTACCGGCGAGGTCTCCCGTCTGATCCGACGCGACTTCGACGACGAGGTGTCTGAGCTCCGCAGCGGCTATGACAACCTTGTCGATCGAGCCGATCTTGAAGAACGCCTACTGCGCGACAAGGCGATCGTGGCGCACGAGGAGTTCGTCAAGAAGCATCCTGACTCGCCCTATACGGCGCGGCGGATGTTCCGACTGGCAGAACTGTATTTCGAACATTCAGAGGAAGAGTTCCTTGCCGAGAGCGTCAGGTACGACGAACTGATCGACATGTTTGATGCAGGAAAGGTCGAGTTCCTGCCAGAGCCTCCAGAGAAGGACTATCGCGGCTCCATCGCGCTCTACAAGAAGATAATCCGCAACTTCAAGAGCTACTCTGACCTTGGCGCTGTCTACTACATGCTCGGCTACTGCTACAGCGACGAGGCTGGCCGACACCTCGATCCGCAACGCGCTGCCGAGGTCTATCGCGAATTGCTCGCGAACGTCCCAGTCAGCGAGTATCGCGCCCAGGCTTATTTCCGGTTGGGAGACCTCTATTTCGAGGAGAATGACACGGACCTTGCGCTGGACTACTACGACGAGATTCTTCGAGAGTTTGAGCGCAAGCAGGTGGACGACCCCCTGACTGGCGGCGAAGAGAAACTCTATGAGTTGGCTCTCTACAAGGTGGCCTGGTCGCTTTACAAGCTTGACCGTCTCGATGTTGCCATGGCCCGCTTTATGGAACTCATCGACTGGGCTGAGGAGAAGGAGGCTCGTACGGGCAAGGGTGCTGACCTCAAGATGGAGTCGATCCGCTACCTCGCGATATCGATATCTGACGTGGCTACTGAGCAGGGAGTCTCACCGATTGGGCCCGCATCCGAGTTGTTGGGAAGTCGGGGTGACCGAGCCTGGGTCTATGAGACGCTTAAAGAACTCGCATCGATCTTGAAGGATCAGGCGCGGTACGACGAGGCCATTGATGCCTATGTCTACCTGCAGGAGCGCTATCCGCTGAGTCCCGATGGGCCTGAGTTCCAGAACAACGTGATCGTTCTCTACAACAATCTTGTGCCACCCGAGCCCAAGGCTGCGGCTGACGCGCGGGTCCAGTTGACCAATATGTACGGCCTGACCGGGGCCTGGTACGAGGCGAATAAGAACAACAAGGACGCCATCGCGATGGCGACCCAGTTTATCCTCGAGGCGCTGGAGTCGGTTGCATACACGTACCATCAGGCGGCCCTCGACAGCGGCGAGCCCTCTGACTATCTGTTGGCGGCGCGCAAGTATGAGGAGTACCTCTCCCGCTATCCCTTCGCCAAGAACGCCTACGAGCTCAACTACAATCTCGCTGAGTGCTACTTCTGGATCGGTAAGCAGCAGATCCCCGATGATGAGGGACAACTGGTCAGCGGCTGGGAGCGCGCAATCGGGCAGTACAGCCGTCTCTTTGGCTTCCCAGAGGACGAGTACCGCAAGGATGCCATCCTCGGGATCATGTACTCCTACAATTTCATCTGGAAGGAGCGTGAGGCTGGCTATAAGACCAATCCCGCCGCCCTCGCGAACCTCAGGCCTCCTCTGGGAGAGACCGTCGAGTACGCG
>CAZEIY010000367.1:0-4723 GCA_964512375.1 uncultured Rickettsiales bacterium
ACAGCTGGAGCCAGCATCACAGTCGGCATCAGCAACACAGTCGTCCGTCTTGATGAGCAGACTGCAAGAGCCCAGAGCAGCAGAGGCGATGCCAATCAGGACCACAAGAGACAGGCGCCCCGTCATCTCGAGCCCCCTGCTCTACCAAACCGACCAGAGAGAGTAAGTCCGGGCCCAGGGGCTGGACCAGCAGGAACAAGGAGCAACTCTGTCTGCTGCCCTGCGGCACCTCTTCGTTGGATGACCAACGCGATGACGCTGGCTACAGATGCCGCGATCCCTACTCCCAGGCTGATGTCTGCTGCCAATGCCAACTCTTCGGCCTGACCACGGGCGGCGGTCCTGTCCTCCCAGGACAGTGTTGCATCTTTCGACCTCTGATTCGTTGCAAGGGACAGCGCCCCAGTGATTGCCATAGATACAAAGCCGACCCCCGCCACTGCTACTGGTAGAGCCGCCGGTGAAAACGAAGCCTGCGGCGGGCCCGAGACCGCGGGTTCCGGATCAGCAGCGTCTGTGGGAGGAGTCGATTGAGTGGCTGGAAGCTCCTCGAAGCTCTCGACCGACTCTGGACTCTGCGGCGCAACACCAGGAGGCCGGCTGAGCGTCTCCATATGACCCAGCGCATCCTGAACCGTGTCCGGATCGGCGCCCTCGTGAGCTACGAAACGTTTAAAAAAACCGATGGCAAGATCTCCCTGCTCCATCCTCTGGTAGATGCGCCCAACATTGTAGAGAAGCATCGCGTCGGGCACAGCTTCATAGGCCAGCATCATCTCGCGAACCGCTTCCTTGTACAGGCCCTGCTGGTAGTACTCGACGCCAAGGCGGCTGTGTGTCTCGGCGCGCTGAGATGGGCTGGAAGACTCCTTATCGTCCGCTGCCTGAAGTGGCGAAGAGTTACACACCACCAGCGCCACGACCACACACGACAGGGCAGCAAGTATCCATCCGGCCCGCATCCTGGTCATTCCCCCAAGCACCGGACTTTCATGCCCCCGAGTGCACCGGCATCGTACCGCCTTGCCCACAAGCGCGACAACTACGACGGCCTTCTAAGCAGTGCAGTTGCCCTCAGTCAATCTTGTGAATGGTCGGTTTCTCGTCTGTCGCCTGGATTTGTGCCCGTTCTTCATCGGCTGATGGGCTCTGGGTCGACACCTGCGGCGCGGGAGTTGTCGTGGCCGGACGAGAGGAAGGGATGGGAACCAGTGGAACCGCACAGCGCAAACTGCCCGCTCCGATCACCTCCCTATCCACACGACACAAGAGGCTTCCGTCGTGGTAGCCATCCATCTTCCCAGTGAGCAGGTAGTCCCTCTTCTCTGCAGGCACCTTCTTGATCAGTGCCTCGTCACCAAGTTCCTCACCGTCGAGCCGAAGGCTGGCCCCTGGCGGCTCGGACAGGAGCAGAAGGCTAACCAAAGCTACGGGGGACTCCACCGAAGCCGCTGGCGATGGCAATTCCTTAGATGCTTCGACTGCACCCTCGCGGTTCTCAATCTGCGCGGGCACCTCTCCCCCCTCGTCGAACCCGACGAGGGCCTGGTACGACCCACCAGCCACACCGACCCCAACCAACAGGCCAGCCAGGAGCTTGACCTTCGAGATTCCACCTGGCGAAGAGCTCGAGCCACGGAAGACCGTCTGAGTAACTGGACCTTGTTGCTGCGCCTGCTGCGTAGCCTCGAACTCAAACGTAGGTGCTTCAGTTGAGGTGGTCATTGAACCTACGCCAGCCAGTGCCAGGCGGCTCTCTTCATCCAAGACCCCCTCATCGACAATGTCACTCAAGGCTTTGAGGACCTCCTCACAGCTCATGTAGCGCTCGTCCCTATCTACCTGCACGAGACGATGGACGACCTCAATGAGAGAGGCGGGGACGTCTCGATCCAGGAGGCCCTCAATATGCTGCTCGGCCAGACGCCATCCTCGTTCTCCGATCGGACGCGCGCCGTGCCCTGCAAGCATCTCCCAGAACGTCATGCCGAGCGAGTACAGGTCCGTACGCTGGTCAAGATCACGGCGTCCCTCCAACTGTTCTGGAGCCATGTACACCGGGGTGCCCATGGACATGCCCGTACGGGTAATGGCTTCGGTGTCGATGAGGTTGGCGATACCAAAGTCGAGGATCTTCACTTCGTTGGTGCTGGTCACCATGATGTTGCCGGGTTTGAGATCCCTGTGGAGGCAACTATGTCGGTGGGCATGACCCACTCCGTCGAGAATCTGACGAAAGAGTCGCAAGGCCATACTCAGGGGCATAGGCCAATCAGAGAACTCGGCCATTACCGCTCGAAGGGTCCTGCCCTCGACCAGCTCCGTGACCAACGCGCAACTACCATCCACATCAACGTAGTCGAAGATCTGAACGATATTCTTGTGTTTGAGGCGAGCGAGGGCTTGAGCCTCGACCTTAAGGCGAGCTCGGAGTTCCTCGTCGATCGCCAGGTGCGGATGCAGCTTCTTCACCGCTGCGACCATGCCTATGCCTGAGACATGTTCTCCCCGATAGACGGTGGCCATACCACCCCCGCCGAGCACTCCCTTAAGTTCGTATTGGCCTACCTGCTCACTCACGACCCGATCAGTCTAGACCACCGCAAGCTATCGTGGACGGGGCGCATTCACCCCATCACGCTGTGCCGGGCGATGAACCGCAACACGTCTGGGCACCGGGATATGGCCTGAAACACCCCGTCTCGACTCAAGAACCATCCACCCAAACGCTCTTCAGAGATGCCGTCGATTCGAACCGGATGCAGCTGGAAGGAGCTGACGTCAACCAGTTCTCCCATTCCCAGAATCTTCCCTCTAGGGTCCAGAAACAGATCCGAGGAATCACCTCTTTGCACCGCCAGGACCTCACTAAGAGCCTCGGCCACCGCCGCTGGCTGGCGGAGTAGAGAAGGAAATGCCTCTACCAACTCCCTTGACCTTCGGTCTGCTGGCATGGGTCGTCCCAGACCCAGCTTCGCTCCCACCGCGCCGAGGAGCGAAGACAGCTGAGTCTCACGAGTTGGAGCATCCTGCAGTTGGCCATCCGTTCGCAGCGACTTCATCCGCAGCACGACAGCCACCAACATCTGCCACCCGACCTCGGGATAGCTGCCAATGACCTTCGCAAGATCAACCCAGCGAAGAAGCACAACCTCGATTGGTGTCACAGACCGCACCGTCGCCGTCGCCGGCCAGCCGGTCAACAAGCCAACTTCCCCGAAAAACTCACCCTCGACCAGGTGGGCCACCTCCTGACCGTCACGAAGCACCTCCACCTCACCAGAAACCAACAACCACATCCCCTCGGGCTCACGCCCCTGCCGTACTAACCTGTGTGATGGCCCTCGGCGTAGTTCGATACAGGCGGTCGCCAACAGGGCCATCCTCGACGAGGGCACCGAGGACAGCAGCTCCATCGAACTCAGGCGCCCCAACATGCCGTCGTGCTCTCCCATAAGGCGCTCATATGAGTCAATCGCCTCATCCGCGAGACCGTGAAACTCCGCGGTATCCGGCATCACTTCTTCCACCACATTCGACTCACGCTTTCGTGCAGTCCGGACGAGGGCTGATGCCAGGCCATCTACTCGCCCGACCACCTCAAAGAGAGCCTGCGAGGGCACACGCAAGACGAGAGAATCTTCCCGAGTTGATACATCGGCCTGGTAAGGCCGCCCGGTAACCAGGGCCATCTCACCAAAGAAGCTACCAGCAGCCAGCATGAGGACACTGCCCGTGCCGCGCAGCGAGGCTCGAGAGAGCATCAACTCCCCACGCAACACAACGAATAGTGCGTCACCCGGGGTGCCGGCGCGGACGACTGTTCGACGAGCAGGAACGAAGCGACGAGTACCCCTCTCCGCGAGGAGCCGCAGGGCCGCCGCCGGCGCATCTTCGAGAACAGGAATCTTCCGGAGCATGCCCACGGCCTGACCGAGGTCCTCCTCGACCGCTCGGCGGAACAGCGTGTTGACTGCCCAGGCTTCGAGTGCGAGCAAGGGCACTACGCCAAGGCGGCCGCCCCCTGCGCCGGAGAGCAGCGCGTCATAGAGCCCATGAGCGACTACCGCCAGGAACACGCCCAGAAACACAGCCTTTCTATGCTCAGATGGAGAGCCGCCTCGGTGAATTCGACCCAACTGAACACCGACCAGTGCGCTGTGGAGAGCGTGGCCGGGCACGGCAGTGACAGCTCGGAGCACCGCAGTGCCGAGCGCTCCCCCTGGGTCGTTGAGCACATAGGCAACGTTCTCCACACCCGCGAAGCCGAGACCCACGGCGACTCCATAGACCAGGCCCGACGAAGTGCGATCCCAGTGACGTGGAGCGGTTGCAACCGCAAGCACGGCGAGCAGCTTGACCAATTCTTCGAGTAGACCGTAGGCGATGAAGGCTTCAGCCATGTGGCCGATGCCAAGCGAAACCAGCGCAATTTGCGGCCGGACAACCACCCCAAAGGCGAGGCCGCCTGCTGCGCAGCAGAGGAGCACTCTAGGCCAGGGTTCAGGGGCGAGTTGGACCTGCCGCAAGTAGTAGGCAAGGAGCAGCACACATGGTGCTAGAGCGATCAACAAGAGAAGCCATGAGGGCATCAGACCAACTCAGCAGACAACTCCGCGACTTCAGGTCGCGGCAGAGACAGAGATCAGAGTTCCATGCCCGGAATCTCGGGCAGACACAGATCCTCCTGCAAGGCTCTGGCAAGATCGGCCGACGAGGTGAC
>CAZEIY010000368.1:0-4706 GCA_964512375.1 uncultured Rickettsiales bacterium
CGTCCGCAGAGTCGTCATCGTCCGCAGAGTCGTCGTCGTCCGCAGAGTCGTCATCATCCGCAGAGTCGTCGTCGTCCGCAGAGTCGTCGTCGTCCGCAGAGTCATCGTCGTCGTCATCCGCAGAGTCATCGTCGCCTGTGGTGTCGTCGTCATCCGCGGTGTCGTCGTCGTCGCCCTGCCCGCAGACGGTCGATCCCACACAGTCCGGGTCATCGCAGTCGAACAGGCCGTCCGCGTCATTATCGGCGTCGTCTGAGAGCACTCCCCAGCCTCGTCTCCTTCGAGAGACGGAGCCCTATTGACAGTCACGTCACCGCAGCCTGCAAACAAGATGGTGAGCAGCGCCATAGTGGCGACATGACGACGGAAGAAGACCAACTGCGGCAACGACATCTCTTGACCTCCCCGGGAAGTGAGCGCGGAATCAGGAGACTTATACTCCATTCAATGCGCTGCGATTACCCCTCGCAGAAAGTCGTGATCCGCGCTATATCGCCGACCCGAACCACCATTCCCGAGGTACAGATGTCTCTTCGCCCTCTCTCACTGCTCACCCTGCTATTGCTCGTTCCCCTTGTCGCGTGCACGACATCGCGGCCCAGGGGTGATGACGACACCGCAGACGATGACGACTCCGCAACAGCCGATGACGACGACACCACTGATGACGACGACACCACAGGCGATGATGACACTGCAGGCGATGATGACACCGCCGATGACGACGACACCACGGGTGATGACGACGACACCACCTCGACCGTTGAGCCGTTCATCGATGTGAGCTACTGCCTGGACTGGAACACGATGACGTTCACGAGTCCGCCGAACTTCGTGAGCACACTCGACTCCGCTAACGCCTCCTTGAACGACAGCCCGCTCCTGCTGAACCCGACCTCAGTGAACATCCCTGCTGCCGAGATATTCATGCTCATGACGGTCGCCGAAGGTCTCAACTGTCTGCAGGACACCAGCTACACCCCCTATGACCTCACCGACGACCAGCCCGGCAGCTTCCAGAGCCCGCACTTCTCGGTGGGTCCGCAGACGATCGACCTCGGAAACTTCGTCCTCCACGAGACCCAATTCGAAGGGGACTTCAGCAGCGACGGGACTCAGATCACAGCAGGATCACTCACCGCTCGCCTCGAGGTCACCGACTACAGCATGTTGTTGTGCTCCTCGGGATCCTGGGGGACCGGGTTTGGCAGCTGGAGCTGCTCGGCATGCCCGACGTCCGGCGTGTGTGTTGACCTCGTAGGCTCGGGCGCCGTCTGGACGGACAACGGCCAGGGACCGCTTACTCTCGCCCCATGACCATGAGGGACTCGATTCAGCGCCCCCGCAGCGCGGCGTCCTGACGAGGCGAGGTAGCGGCCTTCGACTTCCTGTCCGCACGACGCTGCTGACGCTCGGCCTCGAGCCGCGCGCGCTCGCTCTCCCAGTAGAGCCGAGATAGCTGCAGGTAGCGGAGGATGTGCGTCATCTGATGCTCAGCGATCTCGAGCTCGAGGTTCATCTCATCGAGGGCTTCCGGCCACTCCTCGGTGGGCAGCTTCTTGCCGGTGGGTAGCAAGTGACAACCGGTGCAGTGCTCCAGAAACAGGGCCCGATCTTCCTCGACTTCGATCTCAGTTAAGCCCGGAAAGTGCGCTGATCCCGCGGCCAGCACCTCAGGGGTACCGTGGGGAACCGTCGCGATGCAGCCGCTGCCCAAGACAAACAACCCTACAAGGAGCGCTCGCACTCCCTGCCCTCGCCGAGAAGGAAAGCCACCACGCGAGACGTGCCGGAGCGGGCAGGTGAACAGCTCAAGGAGCATCACGGGTGACCTGAGTCCCTAGAGGTGGATGCCAAAGATGAGGCGCGTCTCGAGCCACTCGGCGTCATTGGTACGGTGCGTACGAGTCTTCAGGTCGACGATCTGCGGCAGCACCGTCAAGCTCGCCCAGACCCGCTCACTACGGACCGACAGCGCTGGCCCAGCAGACAGCAGCGCCAGCTCCAGTTCACCATCTTCAAAGACATTCAGTTCTCGCAGCTCGAAGCCGAGGGCGAAGTGCTGTCCAATACTGAAGCTGGTGCCGAACAGGAAGATCAACTTCCCCTCGACATGGGGAGCTTCGCCGCCGGCCTGGGGCTTGATCTCCACCTCACCCACCGTGTTGAAGGCCAGAAGTGCCGGGCCGACCGCCTTGTCCAGGAGTAGCTTTGCCTCGAGCTCCACCTCGTGTGGCTGGATGCCAAATTCCACGTAGAGACCCAGTCCAATCGGATCGGCGACCGGGTCCAGCAGCGAGAACTTCCACTCATTAGAGAAGCCACGAAACTTAGTCTCCTTGACCATCACACCTGCGTCGTCATGAGCCTGCGCGCGGAAGTTCAGATAGAAGGCGGTCTGAACGCGCTTACCGAGTCCCCACTCGAGTTCAATTCGCTGATCGAGTCGAAAATAGTAGGTGTCGCGGCCCATCTTGGCGGTAAACCACGGCTCCAGCTCGACCATCCCCTTCTGCAATACAGGGCTCTCGTAGGTGTAGGTGAAGCGTCGATCTGATGCCTGTGCGGTGCTGGGCAGAACCCCAACCAGCAAGAGAGTTGCGACACAGAGCGTTCGGATGGAGGACGAGAATCGGAAGACTGGTGCGGAAAGGCTCATGAATAACTCTGGGTTGTGAGTTTGGTGATATTGAATGTCATTATCATTATCAATATCAGGTCGATTTCGATGAGACAAGACCGATCGAACTGAATTTCGCCAAAAAAGCGACTGCTGGACGCCACATCAAATCGTCAGCCTCTCCTTCACGTATGATCCACACCACGGTGACTCGGCAGATCGAAGCTGAGACCCCTACACCGAGCCATACAGTGCTTGATGCGAACCCACTGAGAGACCAGGGCGCAGGACCTTGAACCAGCAGCACAACCCCTACGCAGCCGCCCTCGATGGCTTGAGCCTGCCCGATCCGGTGGCCGCCTTCTTCGCCTTCTGTCGCGCACGGGAGCAGGTCAGGATTCGTCGCGAGAGGGGTGATCCCCCGCCCTGGTCCGACGATCCCGTCTTGCAGAGGGGCCGCTTCCTGAACGTGTTCAGAGAAGATGACCGCGGCAGCAAGGCGATTGTGCGCTTTGCCGACGCGCTGAGCGATGACCTGCCGCGGCTCGTCCATGCCGTGTTCTTTGCGCGCTGGTGCAACAGCCAGCCCACCCTCGATGCCCTCTCAGCCGAGCTGCTCTCGGATTCTGAGCGGCTGCGCAGTGTGCTCGAGAACCTTCCGACTCAGCCCTGGTGCAACGTGACCGCGTACCCGGTAGAGCCGGTGCTTGTCGGCGGGGTGTCCTACTCCCGCCTGGATGCCGCCACCACGCTGTTCACTGCGATCAAAGACGACATCACCCAGGCGATTGTGGGTGCCGACGGAGACGTGATTCGAGCGACAAGAGCGGTCAACTCGATGCTGGGAATGAAGAATGACTTCCCGATCTTCATGGCAATCATCGACCTGGCCTGGTTTCGCCCCGACGTGATTGACCCGGCGAGCCCGGTACCCACCGGCATCGGCGCTGTGGCCTTCCTGGATCGTCTGCAGGAACACCTCGGGCTAGGCAGCCACCAACAGACCTGCCAGCAGATGATCGCCCTGCAGGCAGAGCACTGGCCCGAGGCCCGGCGAGCCTTTCAGCCCATCGACATCGAGTATCTCTCGTGCGAGTGCCGCAAGTACTACAGCTATGTGTATGGCACCAAGCAGTTCACCGGCAAGAACCTGTTTCATGCCGATGCAGGGGCGCGGCTGGTCTTCGACATCGAGCCGAAAGCGCACCCGAAGGTGCAGACCCGCATCCACGTCATCGCCGGCGGCCCCTGTTCAGGCAAGACAACGCTGCTGCGCGCCTTACAGCAGGCGGGCTACCGAGTCGAAGCAGAGACAGCCGAGCGAGCCCTCGAAGAGGGCATCGCAGAGGGGCATTCAGCCCGGCAGCTACGCGCTGATCCGGTCAAGTGGCAGCAGCAGATTCTTGCGCGTGACTACGCCCTCTTCGACGGTCTGCCCGAAGGTGATCTGCTGTTCACCGACACGTCCTTTCTCGAGACCCTGGTCTTTGGTGCTCGCGCTGGCCTGGAGCCCGGTCCAAACCTGGACACCTGGCTGCGCAACAAGCGCTACCGGGCGGTCTTCTTTCTCGACCCCCTCGAAGACTACGAGCAGAGCGCGGTTCGAATGGAGTCGGCCGGGCTGGCGACGCAGATCAGCGGGCAGGTGAGGGCAGCTTACGAGCGCTATGGCTACCAACTCATCGCCGTGCCCTCGGGATCGGTCGCCGAGCGGGTGGCCTTTGTGCTCAGAAATATCCGCACCGACTGACTCACTGCGGCTCCCCGCTCGCTGCGCGCCGCCACGCGCTGAGCCCTCCCTGCCCCACTAAAGGCGGATCACTGCGAATAGATGACAAGAACCGGACAAAACGATCCTCCGCCCTCAGGTAAGTTTCCTATTCGTTCATCAGTTGAAAGGGAGTTATGAAGCCGTCCATCGTCCGGGTCCTTTGCCTTGCCATCTCGCTGCCCGCGCTGCTCTCGGGCTGTGACTTCAGCGCCGACGACCTCGCGCAGGTCTATGGCGTCGCTGACGCTGATGGTGATGGTGTGCTCAGCAACCTCGACTGCGCGCCGGACGACCCCACCGTGTACCCCGGTGCCG
>CAZEIY010000369.1:0-4689 GCA_964512375.1 uncultured Rickettsiales bacterium
GGGAGCCAGAAACTGTCCCGACCTGAGTCAGCCAGATAAGCACGATCGGACCTATCCGCTGCTGGGCTGGCGATCTAGACTGCGGATCCGGCCATGGTTGAGGACGGACTCGAAGGGTCGGGGAGGAAGACCGCCCATGCCTTTTTTACAAGTGATTCCCAGCCATCCCGTCGCTCGTGCGGTGGCTGTCGCGGTTCCGTTCATCGCGGCCCTGCTGATGGCGTCCCCGGTTCTCTCGGGCACGATCAACTATCCATTCAACAGCCTTTCTGAAGTCACCTTCGATCCGAACGAGGTGGAGGTTTCGGGCGGCGCGGTTCGTCTGAGCAACTTCGACTACGGCGACGGTAGCGACGGCAACCTCTCGGTCTCGGGCACCTTCGTGATGAGCTCGAGTGCCTCAGGAGGTCGCTCTTCTGCGGATGGCTATACGGCGACGCTTACCTCGAACCGAAGTACCGGAGCCACTGGTCTGCCTGTCTCGCGAGTAGCAGGCTTCACTGCGGGCGACGAGGTGCTGATTATTCAGAGTAAGGGCAGCAATGCAGGCCGCTACGAGACCCGTTTCCTCAGTGGGGTCAGCGGAAATACTCTGAACCTCACGGTGGGGCTGGGTCAGGGCTATTCAATCGGTGGCCACAACAAGGTCCAGGTGGTTCGGATCCCCCACTACAATGATGTTACTGTGCCCGGCGGAGCGACACTCCGCAGTGACTCCTGGGATGGCGAGAAGTATGGGATCGTGGTGTTTCGGGCCCGCGGGACGGTGACGATCGCTGGAACGGCCACAGTGGCGAGCCGGGGCTATCGAGCGGGTGCGCTCATGTGCAATGGCTGCTGGGGACGGGGGACTCGGGGCGAGGGACACACCGGGGGTCCTGACCAATACAACTGGAACAACATCGGCAGCGGTGGCGGGGGAGGAGGTGCCGAATGGTGCCACTCCGGCAACGGCGGCGGTGGTGGCGGACACGCCGGCCGAGGCAGCAACGGTGCGACCTGGGGGAATCGCTGCGGTGGTAGTTGCCAGCACTGCGGCTCGCCTGCACCCGGAGGGGATTCCACGGGCTCCAGCAACCTGAGCAGCTTGTTTTTTGGCGGTGCCGGTGGTTCCGGGGGCCGCGATGGGGACAACCCGGATCGGGGCGGCTCAGCGGGCTCTGGCGGGGGGATTGTCCGCATCTGGGCGAGCACGATGAGCGTGTCCGGTTTGATCGATGCGCGCGGCCAGAATGCACCTAATGATGCGACCGGCGAGACCGGCGGTGGTGGTGGCGGCGCCGGCGGCTCGATCTACCTGACAACGGACAGTATTACGGCAAACAGCAACACAATCCGTGCGGACAGGGGAAACCTCGCACCCGGTGCCTCCGGTCGACCCGGTGGAGGCAACGGCGCACAGGGGCGCATCCGCCTGGACTACGCCACATTCAACGGCATCGCGTTCAGTAGCGGTTCGGCCAGCAGTGCGGCTAACAACGCGGCCAGCCCCGACGCAGGCAACAGGACGCAGACGGTCCCGTCTTATTCCCAGGACACCGAGGTCTGTGCAGCCTCTGCCGACGTCCCGACCCAGGCTTTTGTCTGGGCCGGTTTCGTGGCGACGTCGACAGGCAATACCTCGACCATCCGTTACCGGTTCTCCGTGAACAACGGCGCGAGTTGGCTCAAGTGGAATGGCACCTCCTGGGTCAGCGCAGGGCAAGCAAGCGATGGTGCGGGATCCGGGCCGTCCAATGATGGCTTCCCGTCTCTGCCGGTCACTTCCAGCGGGGTGCGCTGGTGTGCGGGTCTGTTCGGAGACGGCTCAAGTCCGCTGGAGATCTCACACCTGGCGCTCAACTGGGAAGAGGACAGTGACTCCGACGGCATCGCAGACAGCGCGGACCCCTGCCCATTTGATGTCGGCAACGACATCGATGGTGACAGCGTCTGCGGAGGCAGTGACAACTGCCCCAGCATCGCCAACGCAGACCAGCAGAACAGCGACGGCGACGTGTTCGGCGACGCCTGTGACTCTGACGACGACAATGACGGTGACCCCGATGTCACCGACTGTGATGACCTCAACGCTTCGGTCGGCAGCAATGCGGCCGAGATATGTGATGGGCTCGACAACAACTGCGATGGCCAGACGGATGAGGGACAAGCCGCTCCCTCGTCGTGGTACCCCGACCTCGACGGCGATGGTTACGGCAACGGGAGCAGCGTGCACACTGGCTGCACGGCACCGCCCGGGTACATCGTGTCGGCGGGAGATTGTGATGATCTCAGCGCAGTGAGCTTCCCCGGTGCTACTGAGATCTGCGATCAGAGCGACAACAACTGTGACGGCCAGGTGGATGAAGGGGTCACTCTGACCTGGTACATCGATCTCGACGGCGACGGCTACGGCGATCCCGCATCGAGCGAAGATGCCTGCAACATTCTGCCCGGCTACACAGGGAACTCGCTGGACTGCGACGACAGTGCTGCGACCACCAACCCGGGCTCGTTCGAGGTCTGTGACGGTACCGACAATGACTGTGACGGCGTGGCTGATGAGGCCTCGGCGATCAACGCGACCACCTGGTACGGCGACGGCGACGGCGACGGCTTTGGCGTTGCCGGTGTCACTGAGGTCGCCTGCGGCGTACCCGCGGGATTCGCCGCGGCGGCTGGCGACTGCGATGATTCAGCGGCGGGAGTCTTCCCGGGCGCCGTCGAGGTTTGCGATGCGGTCGATGATGACTGTGACGGTTCAGTGCTTGAGTCTTTTATCGACACCGATGCAGACGCCTCGCCCGATTGTATCGACGCCGACGATGATGGGGACGGCAGCACGGATCTCCTTGACTGTGAGCCCTTGAATCAGTCCATCTACCCGGGCGCCCTCGAGCTGTGTGACGGCCTCGACAGCGATTGCGACGGCTCTCTGGTCGACGAGTACGCCGACACTGACAGCGATGGAACCCCCAACTGTATCGATGCAGATGACGATGACGACGGGCTCTCAGACGCCGACGAGGCGCAAGCAGGTTCTGATCCTCTGAACCTCGACAGTGATGGTGATGGCCTGGGCGACTCGGCCGAGGTGGGAGCCGATGCCAGTGCGCCGACTGACAGCGATGGCGATGGCGTACCCGATCTGCTCGATGATGACGATGACAACGATGGCATTCTCACCATCGACGAAGGACCCTACGACAGCGACGGCGACGGCGTACCCAACTACCTGGATGGCGACAGCGATGGGGACGGACTCAGCGATGCCGACGAGGGCGACGGCGACCCTGATGGAGACGGCACGCCCAACTACCTGGACGACGACAGCGACGGGAACGGCACTCCGGATGCTGACGAGCCTGGCGGTGACGCAGACAGTGACGGCATCGCCGACTACCTGGACACCGATGACAGTGATGGTCCTGACGCCGATGCTGATGGCGATGGTCTGAGCAACGCCCAGGAGATCGCTCTGGGAACTGATCCTCAGAACGAGGACACAGATGGCGACGGCCTGGACGATGGCACGGAGGTCGGCGACCCCGACAACCCGTTCGACAGCGACTGGGACACGGTGATCGATGCCCTGGAAGCAGATGATGACGGCGATGGCATCGGTACCGCCGCTGAGGGTACCGGTGACGCCGATGGCGACGGTCTGCCCAACTACCTCGACACCGACTCCGATGGGGATGGCCTGAGTGATGCGTTTGAGGGCGACTCCGATTTTGATGGCGATGGTATTCCGGACTTCCTCGACACCGACTCCGATGGGGATGGCATCGATGACCTCCTGGAGGGTGATAGGGATAGCGACGGCGACGGTGCCATCGACGCTTACGACGAGGACAGCGACGGCGATGGCATTCCAGACGTTGACGAGGGGGGGGGCGACGTCGATGGCGATGGCCTGCTGAACTCTCAGGACCTCGACGCCGACGGTGACGGCATTCCAGATTCTGACGAGGGGACTGGTGACGTCGACAATGACGGCACGCCCAATTGGCTCGATCCGGATGACAGCGACGGCCCCGATGCCGATGCCGACGGGGACGGTCTCAGCAATGCAGAGGAAGCCCTGCTGGGAACGGATCCCAACAACGCCGACAGTGATGATGACGGCCTGGACGATGCCGAGGAGCAGGATGCCGGCACGGATCCCCTCGACGCGGACAGCGACGACGATGGTCTCGAAGATGGGGCTGAGAGGCTGGCCGGCAGCAATCCACTCAATCCTGATACCGATGGCGATGGGCTGCTTGATGGAGAGGAGGTCGAGTTGGGAACCCACCTCCTGCTCTCTGATACTGACGAGGATGGGCTGACGGACGGAGAAGAGGTCGCGATCGGCACAGATCCCCTGGACGACGATACCGATGACGATGGCATTCTTGACGGGCCGGATGGCACCGGTGACACCGATGGCGACGGCATCATTGATGCGCTCGATCCGATCGACAACACGCCGGTCGATGAGCCTTACGAAGAGCCCGAGGTGATCGTGGGGCCTGCGGAAGATGGGCTCAGTGGCTCCGGACCCTCGTGGGCCTGTTCACTGAGTTCTCGCAAGACCGGCAGTGGTAAACTGGTGGTCGCGCTCCTGGTGGGGGCTCTGCTTGGACTCAGGCGTCGTCGGGGTTGCGCGTGAAGTGGTGCTTGCCTCATCAAGTGTTGTTGGATCTCGATTCCGCCTCCGAGCCCCCT
>CAZEIY010000370.1:0-4688 GCA_964512375.1 uncultured Rickettsiales bacterium
CCACCGGCGTTGGACATGAAGATCGCCATGAGCACGCCACATACGGTGACGCCCGCGAGCAACCCGCCCAGGGCTTCCGGTCCAAAGGCGAAGCCGACAACAACTGGCGTAACGACTGCCATACCGCCAGGAAGCATCATCTTTCTGATGGCGGCCGAGGTCGAGATGTCCACACAACGTGCTGTGTCGGGCTTCGCGGTTCCTTCCAGCAGCCCTTCGATCTCGCGGAACTGGCGACGCACTTCCTCGATCATATCCATGGCTGCTTCGCCGACGGCCTTCATGGCCATCGAGGAGAAGAGAAAGGGAAGCATCCCGCCGACAAACAGGCCACCCATCACCATGGGATTGCTGAGGTCGATGCTCGTGATGCCGGCCTGCTGGCGGAAGGCGGCGAACAAGGCGAGAGCGGTCATGGCCGCCGAGCCGATTGCGAATCCCTTGCCGATAGCGGCGGTGGTGTTGCCTACTGCATCGAGCTTGTCGGTGCGCTCACGAACGATGGGCTCTTGCTTCGACATCTCGGCGATGCCACCCGCGTTATCGGCGATGGGTCCATAGGCATCGACTGCCAACTGGATGCCGGTAGTACTCAGCATGCCGAGAGCCGCTATGGCGACGCCGTACAGGCCGGCCACGTGATTCGAGGCAACTACGCCGACCGCGATGAGCAGGATTGGTACGGCAGTGGACTGCATGCCGACGCCGAGGCCTGCGATAATGTTGGTCGCAGTGCCGGTCTTGGACTGGGCAGCGATGCTGTTGACCGGTCCTTTACCCATGGAGCAGTAGTACGAGGTGATCAGGCCGATGGCGACACCAACGCCGAGGCCGATGACAGTGGCGATGCCAACGTCGACCCAGGTGGTACCCAAGGTGCCTTCGGCTGGCCACAGGTACTTAGCGAGGCCAAAGGTAAGAATGGCCATGACGCCAGCAGCTCCAAAGGCTCCAGTGTCGAGTGCGTGCTGGGGGTTGCCGCCTTCCTTGGTCTTCACCACGAAGGTGCCGAGCAGGGAGCACAGGGTGCCGCCAGCTGCGATCAGCAGGGGCAGGATGACTGGGCCGAGGTGGGACTTGAAGTCAGCTGCGGGGCTCGCGCCACCAGTGACTGCTTCGTAGCCCAGGCTCAGCACCATGGCACCGATGATCGCGCCGACAAAGGACTCGAACAGATCAGCACCCATGCCAGCGACGTCACCGACGTTGTCACCGACGTTGTCGGCAATGACAGCAGGGTTGCGGGGGTCGTCCTCGGGAAGACCCGCCTCGACCTTGCCGACGAGGTCAGCGCCTACATCAGCGGCCTTGGTGTAGATGCCACCACCGACGCGCGCGAACAGAGCGATAGACGAAGCACCCATGGAGAAGCCGGTGAGGACGCTGAGGACCTTGCTCAGGTTCTCGTGTCCAGCCCACATGCCGCTATAGAGCAGGTACAGGCTGCTGAGACCGAGGATCGCAAGGCCGACCACGCTCATACCCATCACTGCGCCTCCCGAAAAGGCCACGTTGAGGGCCTCAGAGATACCAGTCTGTGCTGCCTTGGTGGTGCGTACGTTGGCGTTGGTGGCCACCTTCATGCCGAAATAACCTGCCAGGGCCGACAGAGCTGCTCCAGCGATGAACGACAGGGCGATGAGCGGGTCTTGACCGTCACCTCGATTGGCTGCAGCGAGCAGCACGGCAACGACGGCTACGAACACCGAGAGCACCTTGTATTCGCGAGCGAGGAAGGCCATTGCCCCCTCTTGAATGGCATCAGCGATGCCCTTCATCTCGTCGGTTCCGGCGTCCTGCTTAGCGACCCAGGAGGCCTTGAGCCAGGCAAATGCGAGGGCGAGAAGGCCAGTGGCCGGAACGGCGTAGACCAGGGTGTCCATGTTCATCGGATGGGTGCTCCGTTGGTTGGTTGCATTTCGACTGGGGGCAGACAGACCGAATGGGCCGGAGGTCCCCAGAAACTGGCGCCTAAGTACATGTCGGGGGCGGGTGTGTCAATGTGGTCGGAACGTCTGGTGGGGCTGTTCCTGGCAGTGTCCGTGTTGCTATGCGGGATGTTGCAGCCGGCAAACGCGGAGGCAGCCCGGCCAGCTCGAGTCAGCGGACCTCAGCAGCGCCTCTTGCTGCCGGTCGTGTCGCTGCGGCTGCAGGCTCGCGGAGGCTTCTCTGATGGAGCTGCTTCATTCCGTCCGCCGGCGCGCTTCACGTTTTCAATTGTCGTCTTCTGGCGACTGGGGCTGGGGCCACGTCGCCCGATGTCCGACTGGAGGCCACTCCGAGACCAGTTCGGTCCACCTCAAGGCCCGGCCTCCCTCCATCCGTGGCGACCTCAGAGCCCATGGCTGAGTCCCAATGGACCCTCTTGTTGTGCGGCGCGACTGTCCTCAGCCGAGGCCGAAAGCTCCGGCCCATGAATCTTTGACTGCTGCCCACCTCTAACCCTGGAGTCCCCATGCAATATCTCGTCTTCTTTGCCTCGGTGATCGCTTCTTCTCTTGTCTCTCCATCTACTCCTGTCGCCTCGTCGCCTCCTGTCGTCGCGGACGGTTTGCAGGTGTCGGGTGCCCAGGAGCCCCCCGCCCCCCCCTCAACGCAGCAACTTAGTGAGCGAGTCTTTGAGGAGTTTTCGGACGAGCCGGTGATTGAAGAGGTGCAGGCCTGGGCGATCTCCCACGCGCGGTTGAGTCCTGTTGAGACGGGCAGATTATTGCGTCAGGCACGAATGCGGGGGGCTCTCCCGACGGTGCGACTGCATGCCAGGTATCAAAGCGCGTCCGTCACAGACTGGGACGAACTTGATGTCATTGATGGTCGAAAACTCGACAACGACTTGAGTCTGAACCTCTGGCTTGAGTGGGACCTGGCGGAGCTGGCCGCTGGCACCGATATGGCGCGGGCGTTGCGTGAGTCCAGAGCGAGACTCGAACTACGCCATGCTGTCGTCTCTCAGGTGACTACTGACTACTTCGACAGGAAGCTCCTCCGGGCACAAGAACGGCTGGTGCCCGAGGAGGAGGTCGCTGACATTGTTGGCCGCCGATTGCGAGTGCAGGAACTGGACGCTACCCTTGACGGCCTCACGGGTGGACGGTGGAGTCGCGCCCTTCGGAGTGAACCCAGTGAACGAGCGCGGCAAGATTCTGGTCCTGGACTTCGGCTCCCAGTACACCCAACTGATCGCTCGGCGAATCCGTGAGCAGAACGTCTACTGTGAGGTTCGTCCCTATAGTCAGCCGCCGGACGAAGTTGAAGCTCGAGAGATCGCTGGGTTGGTCCTCTCGGGTGGTCCAGCTTCCGTCTATGCGGAGGGGGCTCCTCAGTTGCCCCCAGCGGTGCTCTCGCTCGGCATGCCCATTCTGGGAATCTGCTACGGAATGCAGCTCATTACCCATCTCCTCGGCGGCGAGGTGGTCGCCGCAGGGGAGCGTGAGTTCGGCCACGCCAACCTGCAGCCCAGCGGTACCGAGTCGGCCCTGCTGCGGGGGTTCTCTGTCGGTGAGCCGGCTTCGGTCTGGATGAGTCACGGTGATCGCGTGTTGCGGCTGCCCGAGGGGTTCTCGGCGGTCGCTACCAGTGAGAACTCGCCCTTTGCTGCGATGGCATCAGCCGACGACCGTATCTTTGGCGTCCAGTTTCACCCCGAGGTGGTTCACAGCCCACGGGGTGCAGAGATCCTCCAAAACTTCGTTCAGGGTGCGTGCGGCTGTGCTCCCAACTGGACCATGGGGAACTTTCGGGAGCGCGAGGTCGAGCGAATTCGCGATGTGGTCGGCAGTGATCGGGTGATCCTGGGTCTGTCCGGTGGGGTGGACTCCACGGTGGTCGCGGCGCTTCTCGCTGAAGCAGTGGGCAGCCAGGCTACCTGTATCTTCGTGGACAACGGGCTCTTGCGCTGGCGGGAGGCCGAAGAGGTCTGCGAATTCTTCAGTGACTTTCGTGACATTGACTTTGTGCATGTCGACGCGAGCGAACGCTTCTTGAAGGCCCTCACGGGGGTCACTGATCCTGAGCGTAAGCGCAAGGTCATCGGCCGGGTGTTCGTTGAGGTCTTCGACGATGCCGCTGATTCCGTGGATGGAGCGCGCTTTCTTGCGCAGGGGACCTTGTATCCGGATGTCATCGAGAGTGTCTCTCCCCATGGTGGTCCATCGGCAACGATCAAGAGCCATCACAACGTTGGGGGACTGCCCGAGGACATGAAATTGGAGCTTCTTGAGCCGCTCCGCGACCTGTTCAAGGACGAAGTCAGGGCGTTGGGTCGTGCAATGGACATCCCTTCCGCGCGCCTGGGCCGTCATCCCTTCCCAGGCCCGGGTCTTGGTATTCGTGTGCTTGGGGAAGTCACCCGAGTCCGATGCGATCTTCTGCGTCGAGCAGACCACATCTTCATCTCCGAGCTTCGAGAGGCCGGCCTGTACGACCAGATCTGGCAGGCCTTTGCCGTTCTCCTTCCGGTACAGTCCGTTGGTGTTATGGGTGATGAACGCACCTATGAAGATGTCTGCGCGTTGCGCGCCGTCAGCGCCCGCGACGGCATGACCGCGGACTGGTTCGAGATACCTCGCGAGGTTCTTGCCCGCTGCTCGAATCGAATCATCAACGAGGTTCGCGGTATCAATCGCGTGGTCTACGACATCTCGAGCAAGCCGCCTGCGACGATTGAGTGGGAGTAGCCGAAGCGCGTT
>CAZEIY010000371.1:0-4683 GCA_964512375.1 uncultured Rickettsiales bacterium
CACTGCCCGCGCCACGGACATCGCCGACGGCGAAGGACTCGGGACTGAACGGCCACACACCCATCGCCAGCAGCATGGCAGCGCGATGCTCGGTGGGCGTCACACTCGAGATGGCCCTGGCATCCTCACCGATAGCCCCGACAACACCGGCGCGTTCCTCGTCGGCAAAGCCTCCAAAACCGACGACGACATAGGCCCAGGGCCAATGATTGGTGCCCCTGCCCCCGGGGTTGGCGGGAGTGCTCTCGGGCAGCGGCGCACGTCCAAACTCCGTGTTGAGGAGCACAAAGTGCCGATCGAGATCGAGCTTGGCGGGGTCGTTCTCACCAGGCTCGTTGATGATAGAAGCCAGCCGACGAGAGAGATGCATCAGGTTCGGCCCCTGGCCATACACGTGCTCAGCGTGAGTGTCGTAGCCCTGCCCCGTGGGATCGGTAAAGACCCCTCCCTCCATGACCTGTACATAGCGGGGCGCGTCCTTGCCCGCCGTGATCATGTGACGCGCCATCTCCAGAGACGCAGTGGTCTCATCAGTCACAGTGAAGATCTCGGCGCTCTGCGGATACCCCGGATGCGAAGTACACATCGTCACATCGGGCAGATCGAACAACGAGGCCGGCAAGAGATCGACGAGGGCCTCGTGATTGCCCATCGCCGTGCGCACAGCCTCGAAGTCGTTGAAAGCGGGGGCACGCAATCCACCAGCGATCGCGTGATCCAGACGCTGCCGAAGTTGTTGCGTGTAGTGGTCCACCAGAGCGTCGAGTTCCGTCTTGTAGCCGGCGACACCAGGACGCGGCAGACGAGCTGGCAGGCGAGGGTTCGGACCCAACTGCAGCGCCAGGGCCTGGGCTGTAGCGGGATGCAGGCCCAACGCCGTAGCGGCGGCGCCGTTGTTGGAGCGATCGAAAGAGCTCATGTAGATGGAGTAAGCGGATGGCGCGCTGCCGACGCCCCCCTGCTCACCATAGAAGCGCTGTAGGTGGGTCCCCAGACCGGCCATCCTCGGGTTGCTGACACCGTGTCCGGCTACAGCGAACGGAATGGCAACGGCATGCGGCTCGACGTCATGACTCACAACCCAGACACGCATCCGAGAGAGGATGTCGGGTCGGTCGCGCAGCGGGTAGATGAATGGGCCCAGGTTGACCGTTGCGCCTGCCGCATCGGCGGCAAACGGTTCGTAGAGAGGTCGAGAGCCGCCATCGCAATCGCCAAACCACGTCTCGACAGAGCGGCCCTCCCCCTGAAACATCCACCACTGCTGTCCTGAGTACTCCCCACCAATCGAGGGATCACAGAACTGTGGAACTGTATAAAAGGACTCCCAAGGAGACATACCGCCCAGGAGAAAGATCTCGAGCATCGCCTCGGGGGTATTCTCGACCGGCAGGAGTGAGTGCTCACTACCAGAGGGTGGTCTCCCCCATTCACCCTGAGAGACGGGCAAGGGCCCCGGGAGGCTGGGGCCCGGACCGACAGGAGTCGCAGGGTTGCCCGGTGCCGCTGTGCCCCCACCCTCCTCACACGACAGCCCGGTGCCGCTGAGCAAAGTGGCTGAACACATCTTGAGGAAGCTTCTTCGGTCCATCGCACTGATTCTAGCTTGCTCTATCGCTACTGGGCGAGGCGTTGTCGTGCCCAGTTCGTGAACATGCCTTCACGTGGGCTGTTCATCCTCCGTACAGACAAGATCTGCGATAGGTTGCCCCAAAGCTCTCCAGTAGTGCGAGAATCACCGCCCGGAGGCTCCCAAAATGAGAACATCCTTACTCGCCCTCTGTGCGATGACCCTGCTTTGTACGCTCATGTCGGGCTGTCGCAGCGGCACACTGGACGATGACGACACGAGTCAAACGCCTGATGACGATGACTCGAGCCCGGCGCCTGACGATGATGACAGCGCGACGGCAGACGACGACGACTCTTCCCACAGCGGCGACGACGACTCCGCCGTGAGCGGTGACGACGACTCAAGCCCCAGCCTTGGCACCTCGTATGCCATCACCTCCGGCGGCGGCGATATCGCCTCTGCCAATCACCGTGCCCGGGTCGTGATTGGCGCACCGCAGCCCCAGGGAAAGACCGGCGCAAAGGGCAGGACAGTGACCTCCGGCGTCGATCCCGGTCATTGATTCGAACGCTCTTCCTCAAATCCCATGCCAACGACAGGAACTCGAATGTCCACTCGCTTCATATTCGTCTTGACCGTCCTCAGCTGCATGCTGCTCACCATCCCCGCGCTCGCCGCGCCGGGAGAATCGATTTCACTGCAGGGCTACCTGACGGGCGACGCCGGTGACGCCATCGATGACGACATCATCCTGACCATCAGCGTCTACGACTCCGTCAGCGGCGGGGTGGTACTCCACAGTGCCGGAGTTACGGTGGATGTCGATGAGGGCTTCTTCACTGCGGTGCTGGACATCCCGGGCCTCGCAGACATCGCAAATGACAACGAAGCGCTGTGGGTAGGCCTGGCCGTGGACAGCGACCAGGAAATGGAGCCTCGCCTACAGGTCACCACGACCCCATGGGCGGCGGCGGCAAGCCACGCTGAGTTGGCCGCTGACGCCGACCTGCTCGGCGGCCTCGAGCCCGCCGACTACCGCCAGGTGAGCGAGGCCATTGAATGGTCGGAGCTCACCGGCACCCCGGTGGTTCTTGGAGACACCACATGCGCGGACGGCCAGTTCCTGCAGTACAGCACCGGCTTCAGCGCGTGGGGTTGCGTCGATCCCAGCTCGTCCGAGAGCGACCCGGTGTTCGCTACATCGGCAGCAAGCGGCATCAACAGTACCGACATCTCTTTGTGGAACCAGAGCTATGGCTGGGGTGACCACAGCACCAGCGGCTACATCACCAGCGAGAGCGACGCCCTCTTTGCGGCATCTGACGCCGCCGGCATCGCCAGCACAGACATCACAGCGTGGAACACAGCCGCCGGATACGGGGACCACAGCGCCGCCGGATACCTGACCACAGAGAGCGACCCCGGATTCGCCGCGTCTGACGCCGCCAGCATCACCAGCACAGACATCACAGCATGGAACACCGCTGCCGGATATGGAGACCACAGCGCCGCCGGGTACCTGACCCAAGACACGCTCAGCGCGCTGAACTGTGCCGACGGAGACACCGTGCGCTATGACAACTCATCTTCGTCCTGGCAGTGCGTGGGGGATGCGATCGTTCAGGTAGATGACGCACGAATCACCTATGCACCCTCAACATTCGACTGCGCCGCGGGCAACTGGTGCGAGGCGCCAGCCGACTGGGGAGTGAACCGATTCGCCATCAATGGCCGCTACACCAAATGCACCGATGAGAATGACTGCTCCACAAACACCCTGACGCTCGCGCTCAACAACAACAGCCACCGAGCCGTGCTCATGTCGCACCTGGACTGGACAAATACCCGCTACTTCGATGTCTATCTCTCGGTGGACGCTGGCTCCACGTACACGTTCCACAAGCGCGTCGACACCTTCAAGCAGGACGCCATCAACCCTGGTGGCCACGTCTCGACGATTCGAACGCTCGCTTCCAACCTTCCTCTTGGCGTAGATGTGCGGGTACAGATTCGAGCGACCCGTGGCCGGCTTCACTTCGATGGGTTCAAGCTGTCTACCCAAACGCTGCCCGAAACGCCCACGCCCTGGGTGCGACCCGACCCGCAGGTCTACCGCTACCGACAGACGGACGGTGCCGACCACAACAACTGGACTCAGCTCAGCTACGTTAATTTCGCCTTCGACAAGCGCTACAGCAACTCACGCCTGAAGGTCACCTGGACAGATAGCTACCGGACCATCAGCGGAACCGGCAACGGTGGCGCCTGTGGCTGGGACCTGCGCATCGACGGCAGCACTTGCGCTCCCAATCCTCTGCTCCACGTGCAGCACAATACCGGCTCCAACCCGAGCGCTGATACTCACATGTCGAGCACGGTCGTTGGCGTCTGTGAAGCTATCTCTGCGGGCGGGCATACAATCACCGTCTGGGCAAAACGCCGCGATGGCGACGAGGACTGCTACCGCGGACACGCCCTCTCGCTGGCATCTACAGGCAGCACCAACAACTACGGTTCGATGATCATGGTCGAGGAGATTCGCTAGCCAGCCCCGACACAGGGCGCACATGAACCAAGACGTAATCAGGGGCTGGAGAACGGCGGAATTCTGCACCGGCGAGGCCGAGGTTACTCCGCCGGCTGCCGAAGCACCTCAAACGACGTCTGCTCCCGGTAGCGCTCGATGAGCGCGTCCCAAGCCACCTGCTGCTCGTCGCTGACGACGCCAGGATTCGCACATAGTCGTAGCGCATCGTCCTGGTAGGCCTTCGAGCCCGCCAGGTGGTGGTGCAGGCCGAAGTTGGACGGTGCGTAATAGGTGTCGTCTCGTGCGTTCGCCCCCCACAGCCAGTACGTCGAGTCGTGCCCCGGCGAGGTCTCGTCCGTGGGCCGGGGCAACACCGAGCGAGCCGAGTCATCCATCCGTATCCAGGACGAACGAACCTGCAGGTCCCACAGCCCCGATGCGCTGCGACAGGTCGGACGACTACCCAGGGACGACGGCCGCACGTCGTCCTGCTCGCAGTCCTCCTGGCGACGCTCGGTAGCATGCCAGGGATAGCGTCGATTCTCAGGACCAGCGGCGGCCAGGGTCAACTCAGCAGCCGAGC